>CAZGZY010000005.1:0-22779 GCA_964530365.1 uncultured Candidatus Saccharimonadales bacterium | reverse complement strand
GATCGGGCAAATATCGATGTTTGAATATAGGGGAGAGGCATTCGCAGGTAGTTTTGATGGCAACAACCACATAATTCGTAACTTACATATTAGTGATCCGACCGGCACCCGAGGCACTGGCTTGTTTGGCTTTAACGCCGGCAGTGCGCTGACCGCCGGCGGGCTGGCCGCGGCCGCCTTCCTGGCCACCAACACCGCCACCGGCGCCGCTATGCTCGGGTGGGGGATAGTCGATAAGCTCAAAGGCCGCAAAGTCACCTCCATTGGCGCAGCCTCAGGCGCCATCGCCGGGCTCGTAGCCATCACCCCGGCCGCCGGCTTCGTAGGGCCCGTAGCCGCCATCGGCATCGGCCTGGCCGCCGGCATCGGCTGCGCTTTCGCCGTCGACATCAAGTGGCGGGCCGGCTTCGACGACGCCCTCGATGTGGTCGGCGTGCATGCCGTCGGCGGCATCATCGGCGCGCTGCTCATTGGCTTCCTCGCCCAAACCGCCGTCAACCCGGCCGGCGCCAACGGCCTCTTCTTTGGCGGCGGCCTGGCCCTCCTCGGCAAGCAAGCCATCGCCGTTTTGGCGGCCGTGAGCTTCTCGTTCGGCGGCAGCTGGCTTCTCCTCAAAGCCATCGATCTCGTCATGGGCTTGCGGGTTTCCACCGAAGACGAGCACGCCGGTCTCGATCTGGCTCAACACCAAGAAGCCGGCTACGCCTTCGACGCCCCGGCTCCCGCCGCTACCGCCCCCATTTCGCCCTCGCCCGCCAATACCTAGCCCACGCAAAAGCCCCGCAGGGCTCGCGTCTTTGCTACAAAAACGTCACATGCCTGTGGGGCTTATTCGAGGCGCGGTCAGTAACTGCGCGCCAGTAAAATTGTGAAACCCGCCAGAGTCGGCCGGCAGCACCACAACGTGGCACCAGCCGGCCGACTCCCGCATGGTCACGCGGCGGCGGCCGCTTCGGCCACGACTTCGTGGTCGACCGGACGGCGCACCTGCGCGACAGCGGCCCTGACCGCCTCCTCGACTGAGTCCAGATCCAGCCACGGGATCGGGATCGGTTCGGCCGAGTCGTTCGCACTACTGACGTAGATTAGCCGCTTGCCGACCGGCACCGTCACCGTCACCTCCTCGGAGAGGGTGATAAAGATCGTGCTACCCGACGGTGTAACCGTGGCCTCTACGACCTCCAAGCCGGTCCAGGCAGCGACCAGCGTCGGAGCCTGGGAGCCCAGGTAGACGGCGCTGAGGGCGTCGGCTCGGGCTTCGGCCACGCGCGTCTCGGCTTCCGTCAGTTCCGTCAGAAGCCGGCTGGCCCTCTCCGCGGCCTCCCTCGCGGCCTCCTTCAATTCGGCCAGCGCTAGCTCGAGCTGCCGGTTGGCGCCCCATGGCCAGAACCAGGCTATCAGCCTGCTCCGCCACTGTTTCTTGCTCATGGACTCTCCCGCCCACGACCTCGACCACAAAGACACGGTTGCGTCAGTGGGGAGGCCCATACGCTCATTAACACAAGCACACCGGTCTCGCCACGGGATACTTCAGCCGCGCGGAGCAGTGGTAATACCATATTATTTTTGTAGAAATAATCAATACCTAAGCCCCGTGCCCAAAGCTTCCCTGGGCGGTATACCTTAGGCTCACCTCTCGGGGGTCTTTGATATTTTGTACAAAAATCCCCAATGCGCTCAAGCGAGGCTCAGAGCCAAGATAGGGTCCTAGAGCCCATGTACTTTCAGACAAGAAAAGAATAAAAAAGCCAAAAAAAGCAGCCCACAGTGCGCCACGCCTCATTTCACGCTATAATCAAGCACTAATGAACCAAGCCCACACCCGCAATTTCTGCATCATCGCGCACATCGACCACGGCAAATCCACGCTGGCCGATCGCATGCTCGAGCTCACCGGCACCGTCGCCCACCGCGACATGCAAGCGCAGTTGCTCGACAGCATGGATCTCGAGCGCGAAAAGGGGATCACCATCAAGCTCCAGCCGGTGAAAATGAAGTGGACACCGACCAAGGGGGATGCGGGTAGTGCGCAGGGTAACCCCTCTGAGCAGGGAGGAGCTGGTACTGTTACTGCATCCACCGAAGAGACGGCCGACGTTCGACGACGCGAAGGGGGGTTACCCGAAGCGAACTCCAGCAAGGGGGAAGTGGAATACACGCTCAACCTCATCGACACGCCCGGCCACGTGGATTTCAGCTACGAAGTCTCTCGCTCGCTGGCCGCCTGCGAGGGCGCCGTGCTGGTGGTGGACTGCTCGCAGGGCATTCAGGCGCAAACGCTGGCCAACGTGTATCTGGCGATTGAGGCCGGGCTCGAGATTATCCCCGTGCTCAATAAAATTGACCTGCCCGCCGCCGACCCCGAGCGCGTGGCCGGCGAAGTGGCCAGCCTCCTCGGTTGCAATCCGGACACCATCCTGCGCGTGTCCGGCAAAACCGGAGCCGGCGTCCCCGAAGTGCTCGACGCCATCATAGGGCAGGTTCCCGCGCCGGCCGGCGACACCGAGGCCCCCTTGCGCGCCCTCATTTTCGACTCCATCTACGACGTGCACCGCGGCGTTATTTTGTTTATCCGCGTGGTGGACGGGGTCATTTCACGCCACGACAACCTCATTCTCATGGCCACCCGCGCGGAGGGCCTGGCGGTGGAGGTCGGTACGTTTGCACCCAAGCAAACCGCCACCCCGGAGATTCTCACCGGCCAAATCGGCTACGTGGTCACCAACCTCAAATCCATCTCCGAAGCCCGCGTCGGCGACACCGTCACCATAAAATCGAACAATGTCAAAACCTCTGGGGTGCAAGGCGGCCTCCAGGCCCTGGCTGGCTACCGCCAGGTTAAACCCTTCGTCTTCGCCGGCTTTTTCCCCACCTCCAACGAGCAATACCCGCAACTCAAAGACGCGCTCATCAAGCTCAAGCTCAACGACGCCGCGCTCCTCTACGAACCTGAAAGCTCCCAGGTCCTCGGCTTCGGCTACCGCGTCGGCTTCCTCGGCCTGCTGCATCTGGACATCATCCGTGAGCGCCTCGAGCGCGAATACGGCCTCGACATGGTCGTTACCAGCCCCAGCACCGACTACATCGTGGTGAGCAACGACGGCGCCGAATCCACCATCCGCAACGCCGCCGACCTCCCTGACCCCAGCCACATCCAGGAGGTCCGCGAACCGTGGATCCGCGGCGAAGTGGTCGTCCCCGGCGACTACATCGGCGGCGTCATCAAGCTCATCAACCAAATCCGCGGCCACCAAACCAACCTCACCTACGTCGACGAAAAACTCGCCCTCGTGGCCTTCGACGCGCCGCTCGCCAACGTCCTCACCGATTTCTACGACTCGCTCAAATCCATCACCTCCGGCTACGGGAGCTTCAATTATGAGCTCTCCGGCTACCGTGCTGAAGCCCTCGTGCGCCTCGACATCTTAGTGGCCGGCGACCCCGTCGACGCGCTATCCATGATTGCTCACCGTGATGAAGCTACTCGCGCCGGTAAGCAAATCGTCGAAAAACTCAAAACCCTCATTCCTCGCCAAAACTTCGAAGTCTCCCTCCAGGCGGCCATCGGCGGCAAAATTATCGCCCGCGAAGATGTCAAAGCCGTCCGCAAAGACGTCATCGCCGGCCTCTACGGCGGCGACGTCACCCGCAAAAACAAACTCCTCGACAAGCAAAAACGCGGCAAAAAGCGCATGAAACGCGTCGGCAAAGTCGACATCCCTGCGGAGGCATTTATGATACTGGTGAGCAAAGACAGCTAGGCCCCGGCCGCCCCAGCCGGCTCCTCGGTGGCATGATGCTGGACCAACCACGCTTCCAGCTCAATGACACTCTGCGGGAGTTGTCCCAGATCTTTTGCCTCGAGCAAGCGCGGTACAAAGTCTGGTTTGTGCGTGCCTTCCTTGCGGTGAAAAGGCAGCCACACCATGTGCTCAATCTCTTGTTCGCTAAACTGCGACACAATGTAGCGAACGTATTCTCGTTTGTCGTCAGATCTCGTTCTTGGATCCTCATTTGGCACGGTGGCATTCAGCGCCGCCGCCACAAAAAACTCCAAAAAACCCCGCGCCTGGAGCTCCCGGCTGGGCTCCACTCCGCGCATCTGGCCCCGGATCGCCTCATCTCTATAACTAACGGCTTCGGGCCGTTCCTGAATCGTCTGAACATTCTCGAAGCCCGCTTGCGCAAATTGGTCTGGCAGGTCACCGTGCATTGACCCCATCATCACCAACGCCCTGATCGCGGGCTGCTTGGCCAGCTCGGCATGGTCGGGATCCGCGAGTAACCGTCCCACCTCCTCTTCCAGTCGTCCCGGCATTAGTCCCTCGCGCTGCCGTTGCCCAGCCGCGCCCGGACGTACCGATTCTGCGGCGTATTTGCTGAGCATTTCATCCATCGTTGCGCTGCTATCGTTATATCTCACCGCGTACGACGCCAAGATCTCGCTAGAGCGAACCGGGTCGCCGCTCCGCAAATCAATACACCCCACAATCGTCCCGCTCCCATAAATCATCCGCCGAAACATTTCGCGCCGACCCGTCACTGGCTCCCCGTCGCGCGCGCCCTCTCGGGCGAGCAGCTCGTCAATATAGCCTGGACCATGCTGCGTGGGGTCAGCCGCCGCCAGCTCATTGAGCCACCGGATAGCTTCATCCCGCCCCTCTGGCTCAGCCACCTCGATAAACACCATGTGCGCCCGCCGAATGCGATCCCGCGAGCCGGCTTGATCGAGCCAGGTCTCATGGGGCGCCAGATCCACCGTTACTTCCACGGGCGGCCAACCCGGATGGCGCTCCGCCACAGTCTGGGTGGCGTCGCGTTCGCCGGTCGCCTGGGCAGCGGCATTTGCCGCCCACACGTCGCGAAAAGCCTCTATAGCCGCACGGCCGCCCTCAAAGCTAGGTGATTGCTGTTGCCCATTCTCAGACTCCAAGCTGGTATTGCTCATAATCTTATCTTACAGCACCCAAGCAGGGCCCGCCCTGCGCTGGCCTCTGCCGAAGCCTAAGAGCTAAGCGCCTCAAGCGCCGATTTCAGCTCGTCTCCACTCCGCGGAACGCGGCCCAGCCCTTTGCGTTCCAAAAACTCATCAAGCGCATCAAAGCCGCCGGACTCATCGGCTTGCATTACCTCATACACTTCGCGCATCTCCGCCTCATCAAAAGCCGAAGTTACCTTATACGCGTAATTCTGCTGGTCGCGATGCCTTTCGGCCTCACCGCCTCGTCTGCGCAAAGCCGAATGAATAACGTCCTCCATAACAGCCTGCGCCACTGCCTCCAGCTCTGGCCGCTCGCCCCTGGCTAACCCCCGCATCAGCTCATCCCTATATGACTCCGGCTCGTCGCCTTCCGGCTGTACCACCTCTACGTCAAACCCGGCTGCCCGCAGCTCCTCGATCGCCCCGGTGTGATACGAACCTAGACTTATCACCGCAGTAAGCTCGGTCTTACGCCGTAGTTTGCGCCGTTTTTTTAGCATCGTGCCCAACTGCTCCTCCAGATTGCCGGGCATAGCCCGTTCGCGCTCCGCCTGGTCGCGCGCGAGTTCGCCGATGTATTCCCCGTAGTTATCAAGGTTGTCGTCATAATTAACGTCCACCGGGACGAGCCGGTCGGGCACCTGCTCGGCCGCCGCCGCTTTCTCTGCCAGTCTGGCGTGTACGGCGTCGGTGGCCTTCACATCGATACTTCCGACTTCAAGGTCTTTACCATACACGGCCCTGAGCTGAGTTTCATATACCGTCCCTTCAATCGGCTTCTCACCAACCTTATTTCGCCGCACATACCGGTTCATATACCCAGGCAAATGCCAGCGCGGCTTACGCATCGACATGGCCCGCAGACTAAAAAGCAGCTCGCTCCTGCCTTCGTGGATACTCTCAGGGAAATACGCGTTGGCTCCATCCAGTGCTCCATCGAGCCCTTGCATATCGCCCGCTGTGCGATGCGCGCTCAAAAAAGCCCTTATTTTCACGTGCGGCCAATCAGGATGCCGTTCAGCTAGAGTGCTCGGCGCGGCGCGGTCTAGCGCTTCCGGCGGGGGTCCTTCCCCTGCTATCGCCGCTGGCTCTTCCGCCAACGCCTCTCCAGGTTCATCGTCTGGGCCGCCAATCCCAGCTATCCGGTGTCGAATCCCGGCTAGGTCAAGGGCGGCTGGTGGGGCGGGGGACGCCTCCAGCCCTTCCGGTTTATCCGGTTGAGGGGCTGGGGCCATAGCCTCCAATGTGTGCCTTAGCTTCTCTGCCTCTCCAAATCCGCCCACCTCGGCCTGTTTGCCGCCTTCGCCTACTGTGTCCTCAGAACTCTGGCTCATGTGCCAATTTTACCACTCCCATAGCCGACGCTTAATGCTAAAATTACCCCATGCAGAAGCCTAACACCCCCGCCAAAACCCCGCGCGACCCGCTCGCTAGCGGCGCCCTCGAACCCGCCCGGCTCTACGTATTGCTCGAACTGCAAAACCAGCTTCATCTGAGCAAGTCGGCCACTACCGAGCTTGAGGCCCAAATTGGCCAATTTACCCCCGAGCAAGTCTGGCGGTGGCTAAACGCCCTCGGCTCGGCCCTCCGCCTCAACGCCGTCGCCACCTTCCTCGCTAGCGACGCCTATACCTGGCAGCTCGAAGACCTCCCGCTTGGCAGGCTGCGCCTCACCGGCGTTAACCCACAGGTCGACCGCATCATCATCGACCGCGCCGAGTGTAGCCCGGCTAACTTGCGCGAGATTTGGGCTCAAGATGCCGCGGTCCGGCAGGCCTTCATAACCGAAGGCGTCCGCCCCACGCTCAAACCCGGCTACCCGCCAATTTTTGTCCGCGAGCCCCTCCCGCCCAAAGGCGAGGGCGCCCCGGCACTTAGCATCTTCGACGGCATGCACCGGGTGCTGTCGGCCGTTATCGCGGATGTTCCAGTAATTAAAGCCTGGGTCGGTCGCGTCACAAACCCCCAGGGGCAGCCCTTCATTGGGCCGGAGGTTCCGTACGCGCTGCTCAAACTCTTTAGCGACGACGACCTGCGCGACCCCGCCCGGGCCAAAGCTCTGCAAATCGTGATGGAGCTCATGGCCGAGCGCTTCTCCAACGGCCGGACCGCGCTGGCCGAGCGTCTCAGCCACCAACCGGGGCGGACCGAGCTGCAAGATTTGCTACGGCCCATTATCGACGCTTGATTCTGATAATCCGTGTAATTACAATGTAATTATGCGCGCCAAAACTACCCCCAAGACCATTGCCAAACTCACCAAGATCGGCAATTCCCGGGGGATTCGCATACCCAAAGCCCTCATTGAGCAGGCGGGCTTAGGCGACGAAGTTGAGCTCACCGCCCGCGACGGCGAGATCCTCATTGCCAACACCCGCCACCCCCGGGAGGGTTGGGCGGAATCGTTCGAAGGCATGGCGACAGACATGACCGCCGAAGACTGGGCTTGGGTCAATATGCCCCGCCTGCCCGAAGAAATGACCGATTGGGAATGGGAGTAAAGCGAGGCGAGGTTTATCTCGCCAGATTTGATTTCAGTGTCGGCAGCGAAGTGGCTAAAGCCCGGCCTTGCATCGTGGTCTCCCCCGACGAAATGAACCAAAAGGCGGCCACGTTCATCATTGTCCCGCTCACCACTCAGTTGCGGCCCTACCGCAGTCGCGTCGATTGCGAGCTCCGGGGCCGGCCGGGCCAGGCCATGCTCGACCAGATTCAGGTCATGAGCCCAATCCGGCTCGTTTCGGGGCTTGGCCAGCTCGACGAGAGCCAGCTTACTCGCATCTTGGACCGCCTCACCGAGATGTTCGCGCCATGAGCCACCCCCGAGGTTGCCTGCCGGCCTCCAAACACGGTACACTCGAAGCCGTATGAAACCGATCAAAGCCGTCATCCTTGACTTCGACGACACGCTTTTTATGACCGAGCAGGTCAGCTTCGAGATGGAAAACGAAGCGGCTGCCGCGCTGGGCTTCATGCCCATGACGCATGCCGCTCACCTTAGCAATTGGGGCAAACCGCTCGAATACGCTATCATCGAACGCTTCCCCGGTATCGACCCGGCGGAGTTTATGGGGGAATTCGCGGTCGTATTTCGCCGCTATATTAAACAGGGGTTAGCCGATACCCTTACCGCCGCCAATGTCGGGGCGCTAGCTCGGCTTAGCGCCGACGGCTACCAGCTCTACGCGGTCACCTCACGCACGCTCGTCGAGGTGGACCATCTCATGGGTCCTGAACACGATCTCTCGCGCTATTTGGCCGAAGGCCGGATCTTCCACAAAGGCAATAGCTCGCATCTCAAACCGGACCCCCGGGCCTTCGACGGTGTGGTTGAGTTTTCCGGACTTGACCCTGCCGCATGCGTCTATGTGGGCGATTCGCTCACTGACTGCCAGGCCGCCAAGGGGGCCGGCCTGCAGTTCGTGGCCTGTCTCGAGAGCGGCCTGCGCCACCGCTCGGATTTTAACGGTCTCACCCCGCCGCCCGATGGCTTCATTGAAACCTTTGCCGGTATCGTCGATTGGCTTAAACTAGAGCGATGAAAGCTCTCATCCTCGCCTCCACCTCGCCTCGCCGCCGAGAAATCCTGGCCCAAACCGGCCTCAAATTCAGCGTTGAGGCCCCCGATTTTGAAGAGGACATGGCCCAATCTCTGCCCCCGGCTGAGCTAGCCAAAGTGCTCTCGCTCGGTAAGGCCAAGTCCGTGGCGGATCACCACCCTGGCGAGGCGGCCGTCGTTATCGGCTCCGACACGTTTATTTGCTACCGGGGCCAGGTCATCGGCAAACCGCATACACCAGGGCAAGCCATCGCCAACCTCAAATCGCTGAGCGGCCACGCCCACTCCGTGTTCACCGGTTACGCCATCATCGACGCCCAAACCGGCCGCGCAATGTCCGGCGCCGTCGAGACTAAGGTTCACTTCCGCCCCCTCGCCGACGCCGAAATTGTCGCCTACGTCGCCACCGGCGAGCCCCTCGACCGGGCCGGCGGCTACGCTATCCAGGGCGGCGGCGCGGCCTTCGTCGACCACATCGAAGGAGATTACGACACCATCGTCGGCCTGCCGCTCGCCGCCCTCATTGCCGCGCTCAAAGATTTCGGCATCGAGCCGGCCTAGCCCTCCATCGGGTCCTTCATTACCAGCCATGCCACCGCTTCCTCGCGCGTATCAAACACCTTGGTGTAGCCGCCTTTACCGAGTGCGGCAATCAAAGCTCGGGTAATCTCGGCAATAATCCGGCTGGCGCCAAACAGCGCCGCCCGCTTGTACGGAATGCTCTCGAGCAACTCCAGCGCCGCTTTGTTGGTGCCTGGGTTGATGCTGCTGTCCTCAGTGAGGTCGATGAGGCCAAGAATCGGCCGGTGTTCATAGTTGAGCTTGTCGATAAACGGCCGGCACGACTTGCCTACCGCCTCGATCGTTTGGAACGACTGGTCGCCCAGCAGCCGCACCTCCACAAACCCCTCCGGGGCGAGCGATACCTGGTTGGTCGGTGCAATTTGGTCCATAATAGCTAAATTATACCCTTCTGAGCGCCTGAAAGTCTTGTAGTATCTGTGCCACATGCCCGGTCGGCGTCACTTTGGGATATTCTTTGGCAATTGTGCCGTCCGGCGCAACCAAAAACGTCATGCGCTTCGTGCCCAGCACCCCCCACGCGCCGTACGCCTCAATGGTGGCGTGTGACTCGTCGGATAAAATGGGGAAGTTCAGATGGTATTTCTGGGCAAATTTCGCGTGGCTTCCCACCGAGTCTTTCGATATGCCGACTACCCGCAACCCCCGCGCCTGCAAGTCGGCATACTCGTCGCGGAAACTGCACGCCTCGGCGGTGCACCCCGGGGTGTCGTCTTGGGGGTAAAAATACACCACCAGCCACTGGCCGGCAAAATCCGCCAGCGAGCGCGCTACGCCGGCCTGGTCGGGCAATGAAAAAGCCGGGGCGTCTTTCATAAGTTGGTCTCCTCGTTATCCCCAACTTCGCGTGCAAGACGAAATGGGAGCATAAGTGGTATAAATAAAGTGTTCCTAAGTAAAGGGTATACCAATATGCCTGACTTGCCATCAGAAAACACCGAAACCACGAACCCGGCCGCGCCACCTTCTCCCGAATCTTCCGTCCCGCCCCCGTCCGCTGAAGTCCAGCCGTTTGAGTCTGCCGGGGGGCCGCCGGCCGCTCCGGTGCCCCCCAAGAAAGGCCACAAAGGGCTCGTGGTCGTAATCGTGCTTGTGGTACTCGCAGGCCTTGCCACCGCTACCTACTATTACCTCTCCAGTAATCACCAGGCCTCGGTGAGTTCCTACGGCACTCCCACCCCAACGCCCGCCGTCCAGATGAGCGCCGATGAGGCCGCGCTCCAAGACCTCGACACGAGCGTGGGGGACTTAAGCGCCAACCTCGCCGATGTCGACACAGTGCTAAACGACAAGCAAGGGGATTTGAGCGAATGAAACGCCGGACCTTCACCCGAACCGCCGTAGCCGCGTTTTTGTTTGCCGCCATTCCGCTGTCGGCGGCCAACGGCATTACTGCCTCGCCGACCGTCAGTAGCCTAACGGCCG
Organism: uncultured Candidatus Saccharimonadales bacterium; assembly: GCA_964530365.1. Taxonomy (GTDB): domain Bacteria; phylum Patescibacteriota; class Saccharimonadia; order UBA4664; family UBA4664; genus CAZGZY01. The sequence goes on along the minus strand of CAZGZY010000005.1, from coordinate 12,232 downwards.
CCGCCCAGGCTACGCGCCTGGCCAACCTCAAGACCCGCGGCACGGCCGAGATCGACCGCCGCCTGGCCAACCTAAATGCGGCCTTAACCAAGCTCACTGCCGGCGCCAAGCAAACCAACGACGGGCTCGTCGCCACTCCCAAAACCGCCTTCACCAAGCAAATCCAGGACGAAATTACCGCCCTCACCGCGCTCAAAACCAAACTCGCCGCCGATGCCGACCTGGCCACGGCCCGCGTCGACGTTCAGAGCATTGTGACTGATTACCGCGTCTATGTGCTTATGCTGCCCAAGGCCCGGATGACGGCCTCAGCCGACCGCTTCGCCGTGGTCGAAGCCAAGCTCGCCGCGCTCGATGCCACTTTGCAAACTAAGGTTAATGCCCAAAAGGCGGCCGGCCATGATGTAACCGCCATGCAAGCGAGCCTCGACGACCTCAAGGCCAAGACCGCCGACGCCACGTCTAAGACCAGTACCTTGGCAGCGCAGCTTTTGGCCATCCAGCCCACCGACTACAACGCCAACCACGCCGTTTTGGTGACCTACCGCGCCGCTCTTGCCACGGCCCAAACCGACGTCAAAGCTGCTCGCGACGACGCCAAATCCGTCATCGACGCGCTGGCGGCCGCCAAGTAGCCTCGGCCGACGGCGCAGGGAAACACTTCTGCTAGCGACGATGTGGCCCAGCAGAAGGATACGCACCTCACTACGTCCCACATTCAGCGGGGCAAAGAAGTGTTACCCGCAGCCGGCGACCATTCTCTTTAGCACTCTTGAGAATCGAGTGCCAAAGTTGTAAAATAGCCCCATGAGCCCGCGCCAAGAGCAAATCCTGCATGCCATCGTGGAGACCTACGCGAAAACGGCCGAACCGGTCGGGTCAATGGCGCTGTGCGAACAGTTCGAGACCTCCAGCGCTACCATTCGCGCCGAAATGGCCGCCCTCGAGTCGTTTGGCTTTATTTACCAGCCCCACATCTCGGCCGGCCGCGTCCCTACCGACAAAGGCTACCGCGCCTACGTCAACTCGCTCGAAGAGACGCCGGCGCACGACAGCCGCCACGAGCAGGCCATGGCCCGGCAAATCAAATCCGCCGGCGAGATGGAGCGCACCATCAAAAACGCCGTCGAGTCGCTCGCCCGCGTTACCTCCAACCTTGGCCTCGGCACTATCGCCGGTAACCTCTACCTCTCCGGCATGGCCAGCCTCTTCCAGCAGCCGGAGTTCTTCGGCGGCGACAAAGCCTACGAAGTCGCCCGGCTACTCGACAGCCTCGAAGAGTGGCTGGCCGAAGCCGCCCCCAACGCCCCCATCTCGGTCTACATCGGCCGCGAAAACCCCATCGGTCGCACCAGCGGCGCCACCCTCATCATTAGCCGGTTCGAGTCGCCCTATAGCACCCGCAGCTACATCGGCGTCCTCGGCCCCACCCGCCAAAATTACGGCCCCGTCATCGGTCTGGTACAATACACGGGCAAATTGCTCGAAGAAGCATTGAATTAACCTTAACTTAAGAGGCCCGTCCTCTCGGAGATCAACAATGTCAAAAATGGACGACGCACAAGCCAAAGCCAAGAAAATTCTCGAAGACCTGGGGGCCACTGGCGGATCCCACACCGAGGTTGACGTCGAAACCACCTCCGAACAAACCGTCGCGGGCGGATCAGTCCCAGCCGACGCCACGAACGCCGCGACCTCGCAGGCCGCCGACCCGGCCGACGACCAAGCCGCCGAGCTCACCGCTGACCTCCAGCGCCTCCAAGCCGAATTTGCCAACTACAAGCGCCGTGCCGAAGCCGAGCGGGCCGATGTTATCGATTTCGCCAAAACCCGCGTGATTCGCGAATTCCTGGCGGTGCGTGACAGCTTTGACGCCGAGCTGGCCCACCGGCCCGCCGCCACCGACCCCACCTGGGCCGCGTCGATCGACGCCATCCGCGGGCAATTCGACAAAGTGCTCGCAAGCCTTGGTGTGGAGCGCTTCGAATCCGTCGGCCAGCCCTTCGACCCACACTTCCATGAGGCCATCGCCACCGACGGCGCCGGCGACACCGTCACCGAGGAGCTCCAGGCTGGTTACAAGCTTGGGGCCACCATTCTGCGCCACGCCATGGTTAAAGTTGGCCAAGCCAACGGGCCCCTCGCCGCCGGTCCCGCCCCCGTCCCGGCCGAGCCTGTCGCCGACAACCCCGCCCCCGATATGAGCGAGCCTGATGCAGCCGGCTCAGCACCGGAGTAGCCGTCTCTCCGGCTCCTTCGACAAACTTATGTCCCGCGGCCAATAGCCCGCGTTACATCACGCTCGGCGACGACACCTGCCACGTCCCGCCGCGCAGCACGAACTCATTGGCTACCTGCACCGTAATTGTCACTACCCCGGTCTGCGAAGCAGCGCCCAGGTTGTCTGTTACCACCAGGTGGAATACCAGCGTCGCGCCGCCCGCCAGAGCCGGGGCCGTAAACGTCGGTTGCGCCACCGTGCTGCTCGGCGACAGCGTCACCGCGGTACCACTCGCCTGGCTCCACGCGTACGTCAGCGCGCCGCCCTCCGGGTCACTCGAACCCGAGCCGTCTAGCGTTACGGTGTCGCCCGGCAGTACCGTTTGGTCCGAACCGGCGTTCGCCACCGGCGGCTGGTTCGTGCCCGCGGCCGGACCAGGCCAATGGTCGGTCTGGTCTTGGGCCTCATCCAGCCAGATAGTGCCGGTGTAGTTATTGTTGCCGCCACCGTCATCAATGCGGTCAAATTGGGGGTTGCCGGTGCCCGACCCGGTATAGGCAAAACTCGGCTGGGTTTCGGTAGGCGTAACAGCGCTATGCAACAAATTGCCCATATACAGGCGCAACGTCTGCGTGTGCGTCGTAGTGCCATCAACATGCCACTCCAGCCGAAACCAGGCGTTTAGTGGCAGGGTGTTGGTTGTGGTGGTGACGATGGTGGCGTTATCGCGCATTTGCAGCAAACCGGTGGTTAGTAGCACCAGCGACGCCTGCGCCGTGCCACCGGACCGAATGCGCATTAGCGTCATAATTTGCCCGGCGCTCGGGTAGGCGGTGAGGTAAAAATAGCGCCGCAAATAACGCTCGGTAGTAAAGCCGCCGGCAAAAATCTCCCGTGCGAACACATTCGTGGCCGTTAGCACCATTTTGGCGCTCAGGCTACCGGCAACTTGCTTAGTGTTGTCGAACACGCTGGTCCCGGTGTACTGGCTGTAGGTGGTATTAACCGGGGTGAGGGTAGCGCCGTTCGGGCCGGTCTCAAACGGCTCGTTGAATGCCGATGTCGCGCTCACCGTCAGCGTCATAGTGTCCACCGAGCCCGCGCCCTTGTCGTCCACCACCAGCAAACTAAACCCGGCCGCAAACGTCACCGACACATTCGGCGCCGTAAACGTCGGTTGCGCCGCCGTATTGCTCGAGAGCGTTATGGTGCTTCCGCTCGTCTGGGTCCAGAGGTATGCGTTGACCACCCCGTCACTATCCGTCGAGCCTGTGGCGTCCAGCGCCCCAGCCGTGTTCACCGCCACCGTTTGGTCCACGCCGGCATTGGCTACCGGCGCCGCGTTGCCGCCCGCCAACGGCCCCAAGTACCCCGAGTTACTATCCGCCACCCCGTCTAGCCACACATTGCCGGTATACAATGCCGTCGTGCCGATGCCGTCACTCACCCGGTCAAACAGTGTGCCGTTACCGGCTCCGGTGTAGGCGCCCACTAGCGTTTCGGTCGGTGTGGAACCGTTATAATTGCCCAGCGCAAATAGCTTCAGCGTCTGCTGGCCGCCCGGCCCATCCAAGAGCCACTCCACTCGAAACCAGGTATTGGGGGTAATTTTGGTGCTCGTCACCCCGGCGCCCGTCAGGCCGTCCAAAATCTGAACCGCCCCACTCGAGCCAATCGCCACCTCGGCCGTGATGCCGGTAGCGCTATTTCGCGCTCGCATGAATGTCACACTACCGCTTGGCAAAGCCGAAAACCTAAAGTATCGCCGGAAGTAGCGGGTATCCACGCCCGGGGATATGTTCTGCGTCAGGCTCGGCTGCACCGACGCGCTCACCACCATCAGCGCGCTCATGCCCCCGCTCACGGCCGCGGTATTATCAAACACCGGCGTGGCCACAAACGTGCTGTAACTCGTGTTACCGCTGGTGAGCGCCGCGCCGTTCGCGCCATTCTCAAACTCCTCGGCAAACACCACCCCGCCCGGTGCGCTCACCGTAATTGTCACCGTGTCTTGCGTCGACTGCGCGCCCAAGTTGTCTGTCACCACCAGGCCAAACACCAGGTTAATCGGCGAACCCGTCACAATCGGCGCCGTAAACGTCGGCCCCGCTACGGTTGGATCGCTCAAACTCACTGCCGTGCCGCTCACTTGGCTCCACGAGTAGCTGGCCACCGTGCCGTCCGGGTCAAACGACGCCGACCCGTCGAGCACCACTGCCGCGCCGGACGTCACGCCTTGGTCCGGTCCGGCGGCTGCCACCGGCGCCTGGTTGGCCCCCGCCGCCGGCCCTGGCCAGGTCGCGTTGTCGTCGTCTGCGGCGTCAATCCACAGACTGCCTGAGTAGCCGTTGTTGCCCACGCCGTCTTCCACCCGGTCAAACGCCCCTTGCGTGTAAGACTTCGATGCCAGCGTTTCATCCGGCGTGCTGCCGCTAAAATTACTACCCAAAAATAATTTCAAGGTCTGCGTGCTAGTAGTGGCCGCGTCTAGCTCCCACTCCACCCGAAACCAGGCGTTTAGCGCCACCACGCTAGTGGTTGTGCCCACGGTAGTGTTGCCGTCCCGCACCGTAATGGTGCCCGCCGGGTTCATAATTACCTGGGCTTTGGTGGTGCTGGTGCTATCGCGCGCCCGCATCAGCACAATATTCCCCGCTCCAGCCGGCAGCGCATTCACCCGGAAGTACCGCCGGAAGAACCGGTGCGTCTCCCCGGTGGGGCTGCTCGGGAACACCTGTTTTAACGTGGCCGCTGTCCCGCCGGGCGACAATTTTGCGCTCAGGCTGCCGCTCACAAGTGTGCTGTTGTCGAACGCCGCCGTGCCCGTAACGTTCGTGTAGCCCGTATTCGCGTTGGTGACGGCCGCGCCATTTGGCCCGGTCTCAAAATCTTCGGCAAACACGCTCGCCATTAGCTCGACCTCCCGCGCGACGCGATCTGCTGCCAGGCTGCCTCGCTATCGGCATCGCCGTCTAGCCGCCAATCCACGTTGCCCGCCCCAATCGCGTCCCAGTACATAAACAGCTCATACCCGTTGGCTTTAATCCACGTTTCGTCCGCCAGCAACACCGACGCGCGCGCGGCCCCCGCCGGCAGCACTCCGCGCTCCGTCACATACAGCGGTTTGCTCTTGGTGCTTGCCCAGTTGTGCCAGCGCAAAAAGTACGGGTCGTTCGACAGCGGTTGCGGCGTGGGCCCGCGCCAGGTATTCCAGTAGGCGTCAATCGCCATAAAATCGCACGAACCCGACCCCACCCACCAATCATCCGGCGTGGCCGTTTCCGGTTTGCCCGCCGCCCATTTAAAAATTCCGTAAATCGGTCCTACCAACACCGCCGGGTTGGCCGCCTTAGCCACCGCGTACATACGCTGGAACATCGCCACAAACTGTGCGCCCGTCATGTCGTTTTCCGGCTCATGCCACATCGTAAACCAGCATTGCCGGTCGCTGGGAAACGTCTGCAGCAGCTGGGTGATCACCCCGTCGTAGTCGCCGTTGGCAATGCCGGCCACGTCGCCCTTGCATGACAAAAACGGGTGAAGGCCGGCAACCACGTCGTCACCAGCCTCGGTGCTCGCGATATCGGTGGGGAATGTAGCCACTGGCTGCGGTGTCACAAACGACCGCCGCATCCGCAGAGGCCCGATCACCGCGTTCGCTGCCATGAAGTTGGCGATGTCGTTGTTGCCGCTGCCGTCCGTTACCGTCGCGCCCACCCACAGCTGCGGGCCCGCAATCGGCGCCGTATAGCGCTGCCATACTCCGTTACGCAAATGAAAGGTTTGATACGCTCCTGCAGACATTTACGAGGCCCGCACCATTATGGCGTCCTCCACCACACATCCAACCCGTCGACCGCGCCATTGCCGCCGACCCCCGGCGCCACCGGCCCAATCCAAATCACTGCCCGCGTACCGCTCGACGTCACTGTGCTCCGGTTCGGGTAACTACTGCCGCCATACATAATAAACGCCGGCGCGGTCGCCACCTGGGCGTCCGTGTACGTGGCAGCGTCAGCCTCGGCGTTGGCCTGCGCTGTGGCAGCCGCACCCGAGGCGTCGGCCCCCACATCGGCCGCTGTCAAGTTCACCGCCCCCGCTTGCGAGTTCACGCTGCTCACGCCCGTCACCAAAGCGCCCACCGTGCCGTCCACGTAGCTCTTATTGACCGCCGCGGTGCCCCCCGACGGCACGTTTGGCACCGTTGGCGAGACAGTAAAGCCCTTTGCCCCCGTAACCGTCTCCGCGCCCGCCAAGTGCACTACGGCGTTGTCGTTTGCTTTGGTGCCCAAAGCCGGCACTGTGGGCGCCGTGGCTATCCCGCCTAAGTCTCCCGCCAACTGCACCAGCCCCGTCGAGCTACCTGTGGCCGGCGCTGCACCACCTGCCGAAATGCTCGCCGCCACCGTGTCTACGTAATTCTTGCTCGCGGCGTCCGCCAGCCCGCTCGGGTCCGGCACTGTCGGCGAGCTGGCAAAGGCCTTCACGCCGCCCACATTCTCATTGCCGTTTTTGTGTACCACGGCGTTGTCATCTGCCTTAGTGGCTAGCGACCCGCCGCTTTTGAGTGTGCCGTCGGCATTATGCTCCACACTCAAGTAGTCGTTGAGAATATTCCCCCAAGTTCCATCATCGCCCCCGGGCTGCGGCAGTCGCGACATCCATCCCTCACATCAGGTAATGCTTATGCTCATAATTATAGGTTGGGTACCTCGCTTTGGCAACGAACCGCCGCAGCCTCTAGCTCGCGTTCGCCGGGCGCAGGTCCAGCACGTGGACCGGCCGCCGGGGCGCGGTTTCGGTGCCGCGCAGGTCAATAGTGGCGGCTGCCCGCGCGTAGCTTCTTGGCCGGACCGCCGGCCGAACTGGCCGCGCCGCGGCCACCGCCGCTGCCGGGCGGGGCAGGGGAGCCGCCACCGCCACGCTCCGCCCTGCGCCCACCCGCCGCCGGTTTGCCAGCCACACCAGCCCAATGCTCACCTCATACAGCGCGATAATCGGCACCGCCAAAATCACCTGGCTTAGCGGGTCCGGCGCCGACGGCGTCACCAGCGCCACCACAAAACTGCCCACAAACACAAATTTCCGCCATTTCCGCAGCTTCGTCGGCCCTAGAGGAGTAATCCGGTTAATGAACAACAACACCAGCGGCAACTGAAACGCCACCGCGAACACAGCCAAATAATTCACCACAAAGCTAAAATACTGGTCCGCCACAATCAGCGCCTGCAAATTATTCGTTCCCACCTGGTTAAAAAAATGCAGCGCCGCCGGCAAGCTCACGTAATAGCCAAAACTCACCCCGGCCACCACCAGCCCCGTGGATGCGCCAATCACCATCACAATCAACCGCCGCGACAACTTGCCCGGCAGCGCCGGCTCAATAAACCGTAGCAGGTGGTACACCATAGCCGGCAGTGCCATCAAAAAGCCCACTAGCAAACACAACCGCATCACAAACTCAAAACTACCCGTGGGCGAGGTGTAAAACAGCGCCCGGCCCAGCGGGTACTCCAGCCACCCCAGCACCGCCGACCGGAACACGTAGCCCACCACCCCGCCGAGCAGTAACACCCCCACGCACCACAAAACCCGCGTGCGCAATTCCCGCACATGCAGATAGGCCGGTTTACGCTCAGTCGTGGCCATAGCTACAGGCTATACCTTCGGTCGGGCGTCATCCGGCTTGGCGGTAGTTTGGCTCGGTTTCGTGGTTTCCGAGTTGTCCCGAAAGCCCTTGCGAACCTCACGCACGCTATCCGCGATACCCTTACTGAGCTCCGGCAACTTCTTCGCGCCAAACAGCACCAGGATAATCAAGAGCACAATTACGAGCTCTTCAACTTTACCAAACATGGCTACTCCCTGCCCCCATATTACTTATGTTAATGCTAACATAAGGGGTTCAAGATACAAGCGGCACGCCCGTGGGGGCTACCCGCGGCGCTCCCTCGACCCGCCATATGGGCTCGATCCATAGCCCTTGGCTTGCGGCTTGGCCGAATCCAGCCCCAACGACTTCAACACCGCGCTCACTCCCACCACCGCCAGCAGCACGGCTCCGGTTTGGGCCAAAAATTGCCGCCGGTCGACCGGCTTGGCCATCACTTCATCCACGCGTTTTTTGAGATCCATTGGCTAGCTCACCATACTTCTTGCGCTTACTATACTAGCATTCAAGCGGGACCGTCAAAGTCTGCCAAGTTTAAGCAGCCCAGAGTCTCAAGCCCCCAACCGGACCCTGCCCTTGTTGGGGCGCATAGGTAATTTTTGGCACAAACTGCCAATTTTTGCCTATGTGCCTTTACGACTTCATTCGTCTGATGAGTCCAAAAGGACGAAAGCTGCTAGCGGCCGCCAAAACCAATTATTGGGCAATCTATATTTCTCGCCCCCAAAGCTAGGAGCCTCAGACCGGGGGCCCGGGGCTCCTAGTCTGAGGCTCGTGGTTTAGAGCTCACCTGGAAGTGAGCTCCCTTCTAGTTGGGCGCCGGCCGGCTCAGGCAGAGCAGCGCCCCCGTGATTGAAAAACCGGGCGGCGGCGCGTAGTGGCCCCCGGAGGTCGCCAGCGCCGAACCCACCCCAGGCCCCAGGTCGCGCTTGAGCACGATGTAGCCGTTGAGGAACCGCTCGCCGAGATTGAGCCGCCACTTCAGCATTCTTCCGGCAATCGAACCCGGTGCGATGCTCAGCGGGCTGGCGACCGGCTTTCCGGTGCTGTCGCCCGCGCGGAACTCGAACGACGTCGCGACCCGGTACCCGTACTTCGCGGCCGCGTCCACAACCACCTGGACCTTGGTTAGGACCTGGCCGGATTTGGCCACCGCGGTGTAGCAGGCGTTGTCCGCAAGCGGGACCGACACCGTGGCACTCGTCGTGGGTCCAGGGTTGGCCCCCACCGAACCGCAGGCTGCCACAGCGACAACCGTTGCCGCTGCCGCGACAGCCCTAATCAACCCTTTGCGTACGTGCATAAACAACACTCCTCGTCGAATCGGGGGATATTGCCATTGCGGGGCACATTGTAAAACAAAAGTCCCAAAAAAATAAATACCATTGCCGCACAAATGCTCGTTAGCACTCTTGACGTCCGAGTGCCAAGTGCTAAAATTAGGGCAGACTTAGCAAGCGCCCAAAGTGAGTGCTAAGGTAAATGCAGTCAGCGCGTGCAACCTAATTAAAAAAGGGAGGTACAAAATGGCAAATTCATTAACAACTTGGGACCCGTTCCGCGAGCTCGACGACATGCAGGATCGCATGAACCGGCTCTTTAGTCGCAGCCTCACCGGCGGCACGCAGTGGGCCAGCCTGCCCTCAACCGATATCTACGAGGAAGATGGCAAGCTCGTCGTGGAGGCGGCTCTACCCCACTTCAAGGAAGACGAGGCCGATGCCCAAATCGACGGCGACCGGCTCGAGATCAAGGCTGAGCACAGCTCGGAAGACGAAAAGAAGGGCCGCAACTACCTGCGCCGCGAATCGCAGTCCACGAGCTACTACCGGCAGTTCGTCTTGCCCAAAGACGTGGCGGCCGGCAGCGCCAACGCCCATTTTGAGGACGGCGTGCTCAAGGTCACATTCGACCGCAAGGAGCTCCCTAAGCCCAAGAAATTGGCTCTCGGTAGCGGTAGAAAATCCCAAAAATAATCAAACCGTGCCGCCCACTTACGGGCGGACCCCAGGGACAACCCCTCGGGCCCGGCCGCACACCATCCCGGCACGCTAAGTCAGACAAGGAGAACTCTTAATGGGTAAAATCATCGGCATCGACCTCGGTACCACCAACTCGGCCATGGCCGTCATGGAAGGTGGCCAGCCCACCATTATCGCTAACGCCGAGGGCGGCCGCACCACCCCAAGCGTCGTGGCGGTGTCTAAAAACGGCGAGCGCTTGGTTGGCCAGGTCGCCAAGCGCCAGGGCGTCATTAACCCCGACAACACCATCTACAGCGTCAAGCGCCTCATCGGCCGCAGCTTCGACGACCCAGAGGTGCAGCGCGACATTAAGCTCATGCCGTACCAGATCGTCAAAGCCGGTGGCGGCGTCAAGGTGAAGATGGGGGACAAGGAGTACACGCCCGAGGAAGTCTCGGCCATGATCCTCTCCAAGCTCAAGGCTGACGCCGAGGCCTTCTTGGGTGCTCCGGTGACCGAAGCCGTCATCACCGTGCCTGCCTACTTCAACGACGCCCAGCGCCAGGCCACCAAAGACGCCGGTAAAATCGCCGGCCTGGAGGTCAAGCGCATCATCAACGAGCCCACTGCCGCCGCCCTCGCCTACGGCCTGGACAAGAAAAAAGAAGAGAAGATCGTGGTTTATGACCTCGGTGGTGGCACGTTCGACGTGTCGGTGCTCGAGCTCGGCGACGGCGTGTTTGAGGTCAAATCCACCAACGGTGACACCCACCTCGGTGGTGACGACTTCGACCTGCTCATCATGAACCACCTCGTCGACGAGTTCAAAAAAGAGCAGGGGATCGACCTCAAAGCCGACAAAGCTGCCGTGCAGCGCCTCAAAGAAGCCGCCGAGAAAGCCAAAATCGAGCTCTCCACCACCAACGAGAGCGAGATTAACCTGCCGTTCATCACGGCCGACGCTTCCGGCCCCAAGCACTTCACCTACAACATGTCCCGCGCCAAGCTCGAGTCGCTGGTTGGTGAGCTCATCGCCAAGACCGCCGGCCCCTGCCAGGCTGCCCTCAAGGACGCCGGCCTCACCAAAGGCGACATCAACGAAGTTGTGCTCGTCGGTGGTATGACCCGCATGCCGGCCGTTCAGGCCAAGGTGGAAGAGCTGTTCGGCAAGAAGCCACTGCAGGGCGTGAACCCCGACGAAGTCGTGGCCGTGGGCGCCGCCGTCCAGGGCGGCGTGCTGGCCGGCGACGTCAAAGACGTGCTGCTGCTCGACGTTACCCCGCTGAGCCTGTCGATCGAAACCATGGGTGGCGTGGCCACCCGCATGATCGAGCGCAACACCACCATCCCGACAGAGAAGAAGCAGGTCTACTCCACCGCCGCCGACTCCCAAACCCAGGTCGAGATCAACGTCCTGCAAGGCGAGCGCGAATTTGCCGCCGATAACAAGTCCCTCGGCCGCTTCGTGCTCGACGGCATTGCCCCCGCGCCTCGCGGCATTCCGCAGATCGAAGTGACCTTCAACATCGACGCCAACGGCATCGTGCACGTGAAAGCCACCGACAAGGGTACCGGCAAGGAGCAGCACATCACCATCCAAAACTCCGGCAACTTGAGCGAGGATGAAGTAAAGCGCATGCAGCAGGAGGCCGAGGCCAATGCCGAGACCGACAAAGCTCGCAAGGAGCTCATCGAAACTCGAAACCACCTAGACAGCTTAGTTTACACCGGCGAGAAGACCCTCAAGGACGCCGCCGACAAGGCTTCGGCCGAAGACAAAACGGCGCTCGAGGAAGCCATTAAAGCCGCCAAAGCCGAACTGGAGAGCGACGACCGCGACAAGCTCAAGTCCCTAGCCGATGACCTGTCCGAGAAGATGCAAAAAGTTGGCGCCGCCATGTACGCCGCCGGTGGTCCCTCCGAGGCCGGCCAGCCTGGCACCGAAGGCGCTCCGGAAGAAGTCGGCGCCCACGAGGCCGACGGCCAGCCGGCTGATGGCGCCAAAGCCGACGAGGGCCCCGTGGAAGGCGAAGTGGTCGACGAGGGCGGCGAAGACAAGAAGTAGGTCCCAGCCAAACCCGTGGCAGCTGTGCTACCATAAGAACAATGGAAAACCAGATGTGGCCAAAACTAGCGGCCCTTAGCTTCCTCGCTTCCACCTATGGCGCCGGAGCTTATGGGGCGGGCGTCTATTCCAGCAGTTTGCAAATCGGCCCCGTTACCCTCCCAAACACCGGGACCACCTGGCTGGCCCTGGGCACGGCCGCCTTGCTCGCGGTAGGCGGCGGCCTCCTAGTGTGGCGCCTCCAACGCCGCCGCCAAGGCCAAACCCCACCCTCAGCAAAGCCCCAGCCTTAGCACTCTTGACCTTCCAGA
>CAZGZY010000004.1:25360-25793 GCA_964530365.1 uncultured Candidatus Saccharimonadales bacterium | reverse complement strand
CGGCAACTACCAGCTCGTTATCATCGACTCTATCCAAACCATGGCGGTCGAAGCGCTCACTGGCTCACCGGGAACGGTGGGGCAGATCACCGCCAGCGCTCAGGTGCTGCAAGCTGTAGCCAAGCGCCACAATGTCGCGACACTCATCATTGGGCACGTTACTAAAGAGGGTAACATTGCCGGGCCGAAAATCCTCGAGCACTTGGTCGACGTTGTGCTCTACCTGGAAGGGGAGCGGTATGGCGCTTTCAAGGCCCTGCGTGGCATCAAAAACCGCTTTGGCTCCACTAGCGAGGTTGGCATTTTCGAAATGGAGGAGCTGGGGCTCATGCCAGTCGCCAACCCATCTGAAGCCCTGCTGGCTGAGCGCCAGCCCGGTCCCGGTTCCATGGTGCTGGCCACGCTCGAAGGCAGCCGACCGCTCTTGGTGGAA
>CAZGZY010000004.1:0-25350 GCA_964530365.1 uncultured Candidatus Saccharimonadales bacterium | reverse complement strand
TGTCGCCCACCTCGTTTGGCTACCCTAAGCGCACCGCCGTCGGGTTCGACCTCAATCGCCTCAACTTGCTCGTCGCCGTTCTTACCAAACGCGCTGGGCTCAATTTGAGTTCTTCGGATATCTATGTTAATGTAGTGGGCGGATTGCGGGTCTCTGAACCGGCCGCCGATTTGGCAATTATTTTATCCATAGCCTCGGCCTTTAAAGATGCTCCAATTCCGCACAACCTCGTCACTTTTGGCGAAGTTGGCCTAAGCGGCGAAGTCCGCTCCGTTAGCCAGGTATCTCGCCGGGTCAGTGAGGCCAAGCGCCTCGGTTATGCGGTGGCGGTTGGTCCAGCTCACGGAGCAGTTGCCGGGATGAAGGGCGTCGGAAATGTCGCCGAGGCGGTCGGGCTCATTATTGCCCGCCCCAATAAAAACAGTTAATTAGGGAATTATAGTTATGACCGAAACAATGGTCTTCTCGCTCACTATCGTGGGTGTTCTGGTCGTTTTGCTGGGTGTCCTGCGCCTGCGCCATATTTCATTGCAGGCCCTCGTGCTGGGCCTCATCGGGGCCATAGTCGGCTTGTTGCTCGGGGCACTCGCTAGCGTTCCCCTGAGCAAGTTGCCCGAACCACTGGGCAGCGATTTGCCGGTAGCGGTATCGGTGGCACTAACGCTTATCGTGATGGTGGCTGTTTTGAGTCGCCGCCATGGGCTGCTTCACGAGTTGCCCTTCTTGCGCCTTGAAGAGCCAAAGCCCGCTCCGGTCGAAGCCGCCCCGGCCGTGGCGTTACTGCCACAGATTCTGGTGGACACATCGGTTATCATCGACGGCCGCATCGCCGACATCGCCACCGCCGGCTTTGTGCCCGGTCGCCTGGCCGTTCCGCGCTTCGTCCTGGCTGAGCTCCAAAACATCGCCGATTCGGACGATGCCATGCGCCGTGGCCGTGGCCGCCGGGGGCTCGATGTCCTCAACCGTTTGCGCGAGATGCCGGACGTGGAGGTTGAGATTATCGAAGACGATGTGGCCGGCATTCGGGAAGTTGACGCCAAGCTCGTCGCCTTGGCCCAAAAATTCAGCTGCAACGTCCTAACCACCGATTATAACCTCAACCGCGTGGCCCAAATCCAGGGCGTGCGGGTGCTCAACGTGAATGAGTTGTCCAACGCTATCCGCCCGGTGGTCCTGCCCGGCGAAGAGATGGTGGTGCGGGTCGTGCAGCCCGGCAAAGAGCGCAACCAGGGCGTCGGCTACCTTGCTGACGGCACAATGATTGTGGTCGAAAATGGTGATAAGTTGATGGGCCAGGAGGTGGTTACCGAAGTCACGCGCGTGTTCCAGACCGTGGCCGGCAAGATGATCTTCGCGGTCCCACGCAAGCCCGTCCCCGGTTCCGTGCCCATTCCGGTCCCCAGCCAATCACCGGCCTCCGTTCCCGGCCCGCCGTCGGTCTCTGATGCCTCTGAGCCCATGCAGGCCGACCAGCAGCCCGCTCCGGCGGCCGTGGCCGCTTCTGTTGCGCCTGCTGGTACCGACGGCACGCCAGCGCGCAAACCCCGCTTCGGCCGCAACCGCAAACGTGGGGGTAACCCCGCAGGCGGCGGCAATCCCGCCAACCCAAGCTCCCTCGCCAACCCTAACGGACCTCAATCTACCCCAGCTGAACCCAAACCAAATTCGTCCGGTAGCATGGGTAGCCGTGGCATCGAGGACCGCATCATCGCTGCGACTTCGGAAGCCCATCATCGCTCAGAGCACCCGAACCAAAGCTAGCAGGCGTAGACCGGGCTCGAGCTCTTAGGCCGCTTGGGCTCGATCCCGAATTACGGTTTCATTTTAAAGCTGTAGGTGTCTGTGGTGTCGCCGGTGTCGCTCTCCACACGCCAGGTGTGGTTGCCCGCGCCCAGGCCGCTCACCGTTTTCGCAATGGTGTTGGTTGACCCTCTGGGCGCCCCGTCGACAAACAGCGTGTAACTAGCCGCGCCGCTATCTACGCCCCACACGAACGTCACTGGGCCGTTTGTGACCTGGCTCCCGTCGGCCGGAGTTACCCCGGAAAACGTGCCGCTCCCACTACCTGTGTTGGTCACGGTTACTGCCTGCTCATCGCTAGCCTGGTAGTAACCGGCATCCGTTACCGTCGCTTTAAACGTATGGCTGCCGGTGGTGCTGGGGGAGTAGTTGTCGACCGGGTAGCTGCCTGAGCCGTTAATGATTTGGGTTGAGATTACTTGGTCGTCGAAGTACACGTCGAGCTTATTGGCCGTGAACGTGCCTGAGGTCACTTGAACCGAGAAACTGTATGGGCCGCCACCCAGCGCCCCCACGATATTCACCGTCGGCTTTGTGTCGTCGCAGCTATGCTTGTCGTCGGTGGCCGTCGGCAGGTCGCCGCCACCAGTTGTGTAACCGGCGTGCTGGAGGGCAGTGAGCCACAATTGGTATTGGGTTGAGTTCTCGCTTTGGGTTATCTCCGGCAAAATCGCGCTCGAATACTGGGTGTCTTTCGCGAGCTCCGGCGTACAATTGGTTGCTAGTTTCCCAGATAGCTTGTCGATTACTGCGCTCTTGGAGTCGGCCGAATTCATCGGGGTGTACCAGCTGGGGAACATATCCACCGTTTGGTTCTTGGTGCCGCTCGTGACCGCCCGACCGGTGCTTTTATCGAGCGTTACCGTCTTAATGCCGGGCGCTTTCGCGAACGCGTCGGTCTGTTTGCCGCCAATGACACCGTTCATGTAATCCTTCCAGATTGGGGCCGCGACATTGGCTGCCGCCAGGCCGCCGGGCATCGGGTGGCCGTCATTGCGGCCGACCCACACCCCGGCTACGATGTCGGGCGTAAAGCCCATGGTCCAGGCGTCGTTGAAGTTCTCTGTGGTGCCCGTTTTGACACCGGCGTGTACGCAGTTCGTGTTGGCGTTGGTGGGGCAGACGTTGTTGAGCGAGAGCAGATTGCCAAAGATGTCGTGCTTGGCGTTATTGTCGCTGAGCATGTCGGCCATGATTGACGCCACCTGGGGGTCGAGCGCCTGCTTGGGCTTGGCTGGTTTGGTGTTGTCTTCCATGGTATTGCCCTTTTGGTCCCATAGCTTCAGGATCGGCGTTTGGGTGTAGTGCAGGCCGCCGTTGGCGAACGACTCATAGGCGTTGGCCATCTGGATGAGCTCAACGCCACCCGAGCCCAACACCAGGCTCAACCCATAATCGCCTTGGGTGAGCGTGTTGACCCCAAGCGCCTGGGCCGTTTGGATCGAATTATCGACGCCCGCCATCGCCAGCGACTTCACGGCCGGGATGTTTAGCGAACCGGCCAGCGCCTGCCTCACGGTCACGGGGCCGTTGTAGTGCGCGCCGCCCCCGAAGTCATTCGGGTGGTAGGGCTTGGCCGATGTATCGAAGTTTGTTGGTATATCGTAGAGGGTCGTGCCCGCCCCGTACGTTGAGCAGGAGCGGTCCTTCGCGCAAGTCGCGTTGGCGTTCTTGCCAATCAGCGTAGAGTACACAATCGGCTTAAAGCTCGATCCTGGCTGGCGCTGGGAGGTCGCAACGTTTACCTGGCCGCCGTTGGGATCGTTGAAGTCATGCGAGCCAATCATAGCCAATATATGGCCGGTTTTGGGGTCGGTTGAGACAAGCGCCGCATTATCTCCGCCATCGGCAACCACCCTGGACATTTCTTTCTGGACCGCGTCGTAAGCCGCAATTTGCTTGTCGTAATCCATGGTGGTGTTGACCCTTAACCCACCCTCTTGCACCGTTGCGGTGCCGTATTTCTTTTCCAGGTAGTTTTG
The DNA here is from genome assembly GCA_964530365.1 of uncultured Candidatus Saccharimonadales bacterium. Taxonomy (GTDB): domain Bacteria; phylum Patescibacteriota; class Saccharimonadia; order UBA4664; family UBA4664; genus CAZGZY01. The sequence continues at coordinate 21,565 of CAZGZY010000004.1, read as the reverse complement.
CGCGTAGATCACAAAGTGGGCCATTCGCGTATCCAGGCTGCCGTAAAGGTTCTGGGAGTGGGAGATCTTGGGGCTGTCTTTGCCCAGATCGGCCACGGTCCATTTGTTGGCCTCGGCCTCGGCTTTGCTGAGGTACTTTTGTTCCACCATCAAATCCAACACCAGGTGTTGGCGCTGGATCAGCTCCGGTTGGTTTACGCCATAGGGCGAGTAATAAGACGGGGCGTTAAGCATAGCCGCAAGCAGGGCCGACTGCCCCGCGTTAAGGTTCTTAGCACAATGTTGGTCGCGGTCGAGCTTGTCGATATCCATCGGAAAGAAGGTCTTACAAGCGCTCTCGATGCCGTAGGCGCTATTACCGTAGGGGATCTCGTTCAAATACAGCGTGAGAATACTGTTCTTGGAGTAGAATTGCCCAATTTCTATCGACATAATCAGCTCTTTGATCTTGCGCGAGAAGCTGCGGTCGGTGGGGTCAAGCAGGGCGTTCTTTACGTATTGCTGGGTGATGGTGGACCCGCCCTGAGCTCGGCTGCGGGTTAACACATCAATGACCGCCGCCCGCAAATAGCCTACGAAACTAAACGCGCCGTGCTGGTAAAAATTCTTGTCCTCGATCGCGATCGTGGCGTTCTTTGCCACAGCGGGGATCTGGTCGAATGCCACAATGCTGCGGTTTTGGTTGCCGTAGACTTCATAGAGCAGGTGGTTGCCGGTGGAATCGTAGAACTTAGTAGTTTGGGCCGTCACTCGGGCGTTAATCTTACCCGGCGTCGGCAGGTCCTTGGCATACCACAAAAACACCAAAAAAATGAACACAAACCCGGCTCCAACCACCTTGGCCAGGCGTTTTAGGCCGGCGCGGCTTAGCCAATATTCGCGAAAATGGCGCGGTGTGAACGACAAAAAGAACCGTTTAAGGTGGCCCTTTACCCCCTTGGTGTGGTCTTGGATCGGGCGGGCCGGCCGCCGGCGGACGTGTCGCTTAGGCATAAATCCTCGTAAATCTAACCATAATTACGATAAGCATTATATCATTCCTGCGCTGAAACGGAGCTGAATATGATAAACTGTCACCCATATGGAAGAATTACTCACCCGCGGGACCGACCAGATAATCGGCCACGAAGAACTCGAAGCAGCTTTTAAGTCGGGCCGCAAACTGCGGATTAAGTTTGGCGTCGACCCTACCAGCACCGATATTCACATTGGCCACGCTGTGGTCATGCGTAAGCTCCGCCAGCTCCAGGCCATGGGGCACACCATCATATTCTTAATTGGCGACTACACCACCAAAATCGGCGACCCGTCCGGCAAGAGCAAAACCCGGCCAATGCTGACCGACGCCGAAATCGCCGCCAACGTCAAAACCTACCTCGACCAGGTCGGGTTGCTGCTGGATGTGAAAAAAGCCGAGATCCGCTACAACAGCCAGTGGCTTAGCAAACTCAGCTTCGGCGACCTCATCAACCTCGCCTCGAACGTGAGTGTGGCCCAAATCCTGGAGCGGGACGATTTCAAAAACCGCCTCGCCAGCGGCCAAGAGCTGGCGCTGCACGAGATCCTCTACCCACTCATGCAGGCCTACGACTCCATCGCGCTCGAGGCCGACGTGGAGTTTGGCGGCAGCGATCAGCTCTTCAACCTCATGGCCGGCCGAGCGCTCCAAAAGAAACTTGGCCAGCGCCCTCAGGTGGTCTTCGTCTGCGATCTGCTCGTGGGCCTCGACGGCGTCAAAAAAATGAGCAAAAGCCTCGATAATTACATTGGTGTCACCGACGCACCGCTCGACATGTATGGCAAGGTTATGAGCATTCCCGACAGCCTCATCGGCCCCTACTACAGGCTATGCACCGAAATCCCGTTAGCCACTATCGACGAGTTGGTGAAAACTCTGGCCGGCGGGGCCAACCCGCGTGACTCCAAGGCCTCGCTGGCCCGCGAGATCGTGCGCAGCTACCATGGGGACGCGGCCGCGCTCAAGGCCGAAGACGACTGGAATAAACAGTTCCGCGACGGCGGTCGGCCGGAGGACATCGCCAAAGTCATCATTACCAAGTCTGAGACCACGGACTTTGATCTGTTTGACGTTCTGGTGGCCCAAGGGTTTGCCGGCACTAAATCCGAAGGTCGGCGGATGATGCAGCAAGGCGGGATCCGGCTCAATGACAAGCCGCTCGAATCGGCCGGGCTGTCGGGCATCAAAACCGGCGACATTCTCCAGGTGGGGAAGCGCCGTTACCTCGAATTTGTTGTCAAAAAATAGCTAGCCCGTGCCCCCGGCGCATCCTTGTGCATGGGTATACCCAAATTTCAGGCGTAATTTCTAAAAATCCCTTGGCCAAGGCGTAAAAAATGCGGCATTTCCGGGACCCGGAAGCCTTCTTATAAAAGGATGTCCTCCGGCCGAGCCGCCCAGTATCGGAGCGCGCCACCACCCGTCCCCCACTCCCAGATCATTAATTTGCTAAACTACCTCAATGGACCAACCTACAATGGATAAAACCGCCCACAACTGGCAAGACCGCCCCATCGAGTCCCTCACGGGCGTGGGCAAACAGCTGGCCGAGAAATTGGCCCGGCTCAACATCGCTACGGCCGGCGACCTCATCCATCATTACCCGCGGCGCTACGATGACTTTTCCAAGATCATCCCCATCCGCCTGATGCGCCCCGGCAACGTCACGTTCAAAGGCGAGGTCGAGCGGGTGGTTGGGCGCTATGCCCGCGCGCGCAAGCTGCATCTCACCGAGGCCATCATTTCGGACGGTACCGGCACCGTGAAAGCCATTTGGTTCAACCAGCCGTATCTGGCCAAAACTATCCCCACCGGCACACCGGTACTCGTGAGTGGTGAGCTCAAGTTCAAAAATAGTGACCTCGCCATGCAGTCGCCGGCCATTGAGGCGGTGGAGGAGGGAAAGCTCACCAAGAACACCGCCCGCATCGTGCCGGTCTACCCTGAGACAGAGGGTCTCTCCAGCAAGCAGCTCCGGAGTATTATCCTGCCGCTCTTGCCACTGGTCGCGACCACCGAAGAATCCCTGCCCGAAGCCATTGTTGAATCTGCCAAGCTTATGCCCCTGGAGCGGGCGCTGCGGGAAATTCACTTCCCTGTGAGCCAGGCGCAACTCGCCAAGGCCCGTGCCCGCCTGGCATTTGAGGAGCTCTGGTATCTTATCCTAACGAGCCTGGTGATTAAACACGAAATCAAGACCGAGTCTGCTCCAGCCATCATCTTTAAGGTGGAGGCCGCCAAAGCGTTTGTCGACGCCCTGGATTTCGAGATGACGCCGCATCAAAAGCAATCGGCTTGGGAAATATTCCAGGACATGGCGCGCGAGCAACCCATGAACCGCCTACTGGAAGGCGACGTGGGCTCGGGCAAAACGGTGGTGGCCACCATGGCCGCTACCATGGCCATGGCTTCCGGCCACCAAGCCGCCATCATGGTGCCAACCGAGGTCCTGGCGCGGCAACACGCCGCCAAAATCGGCCCACTGCTGGCGACCCTCGGCTACGAGGCCGTCACCGTGCTCGGCAAGCAACCGCCGGCCGAACGCACCGCCGCACTAAAGCGCCTGGAAGCCGGTGGCCCGCTACTGGTGATTGGCACCCAGGCCCTGCTTGGCGAGAAGGTGTCGTTTCCGAACCTGGGGCTGGTCATCATCGACGAGCAGCACCGGTTTGGCGTGGCGCAACGCCAGGACCTCAAGGCCAAATCGGGCCGCCTACCGCATTTGCTCTCCATGACGGCCACCCCGATCCCGCGCACGCTGCAGCTCACGGTGTACGGCGACCTCGACATCTCGGTGATCGAGGGCCTGCCACCCGGCCGCCAACCCATCACGACCCGCGTGGTTGAGACCAAAAAACGCGACGCCACCTACGAATTCATTAACGCTCAAATCGACGCCGGCCGCCAAGGCTTCGTGGTGTGCCCACTCGTGGAAGATTCCGAGCTCATGGCCGCCAAAAGTGTCACGGCTGAATTTGAGCGCCTGAAGGCCGGGCCGTTCAAGCACCGCCGCCTCGGCCTCCTCCACGGCCGCCTCACCGCGCCCGAGAAACAGGCCGTCATGGACGCGTTTGCGGCCGGCACGCTCGACCTGCTGGTGGCTACCAGCGTTATCGAGGTGGGCATCGACGTGCCCAACGCCAGCGTGATGCTGGTGGAAAACGCCGAGCGCTTCGGCCTCGCCGCCCTCCACCAGCTGCGTGGGCGCATTGGCCGGGGCGTCCACCCCTCGCACTGCTTCCTCGTGGCCGATTCCAAAGCTCCCGGCACCGTTGAGCGGCTCCAGGCTCTCGAAAAATCCCAAGACGGCTTTCGCCTCGCGCAAATTGACCTCGAGCTGCGCGGCCCCGGCCAAATCTATGGTCGCCGCCAACACGGCACGCTCGATGTGCAGCTGGCCGACATCGGCGACGCTAAATTGCTCGCAGCCGTGCGCGGGGAAGCGCTCAAATTCCTCTCGGACCCCGGTGCTATGTTAAAATATCCAAAAGTAGCGGCCAAAGTGAATTCACTCAAAGCCGTCACGTCACTAGATTAAGAGGGCAATAATGTACTCCGGTTTTATTACGAGCAAACGGGTGGTCGCGAAAGTTGGTATCCACCAGCGCTTCGATGTGGCTGCCTACCACATGATCGAGCAGTTCCTGCCCAGCGACGCCTTTCCGGCCATCAAAGATATCGTCCACTTCGAGGGCTACAACGGCCCAGACGGCCTCAAAGTGAAGTCCAAGGGGGAGCACGAACCCAGCCACCTCTACGACCCCGCTACCGATACCGGCGAGGTCCCCACCCACATTGCCAACCATTACGCCGGGCTCGTCGCCAACATCAAGAGCGGGGATATGATCCGCGCCGCCTTTGAGGCCTCTTGGCTAGCCCACTACATTGGCGACGGCCTCACCCCCGCCCACCATTGGCCGCTGGAAGAAAAGTTGGCCGAAGCCGCCGAAAAAGCCTCAAAAACGCTGAGGAACGCCGACGCCAGCCGGGTCACCACCTTCTTGAAAAAGAATTGGGCTGTATGGGGCGCTAAGGGGCACATGACCACGCACTTTAATTTCGAGATGGGCATCGCCTTTGCCCTGCTCATTTTCCAGATTAAACCCGAGTTTAGTGAGCACGAACTCGCCCGCGCCAAGCAATTGGGCCCGGTGGAGTATTTCAAAAGCGAAGCGCGCGAGATTGCCGAGCTTAAGCTCTATGAGCAGTTCTACAAAGAGGGCTGGAACAACGCTATCGCTAGCATCGTCAAGAACCAACTGGCTCCCCAAACCGCCCGGGCTATCGGCATGGTCTGGCTCCTGGCCCTACTCGAGGCTGGGCAGCAGCTGGCCGAACAGGCCGAAGCCTCGGTTGCGGCGTGAGGGTGCTGTCCGGACAGCTCGGCGGCCGCCTCATCGGGCAGCCCAAAACCCGCAGTGTGCGGCCCCTGAGCGAAAAGGTGAGAGCCGCCCTCTTCGATGTGGTCGGCCCCATCACGGGCCTCACCGTCCTCGACGCCTACGCCGGCTCCGGCGCGGCCGGGTTTGAGGCCGCCTCCCGGGGCGCCATCCTGGTGGACGCCATCGAGGCCAACCAGCGTGTCGCGGCGACCATCCAGCAAAACGCCAAAGCCCTCGGCCTCGACTGGGGCTACAACCTACACGTCATGACCGTCGAAACCTGGCTGGCCTCCCCGCACCAAAACCCGCCGCCGACCCGCTACGGCCTCATCATCGCCGACCCGCCGTACACCCAGCTCGACCCCGACGTCATCGAGCGCCTGGCCGCCTTCCTGCAGCCCGGCGGCGTCCTGGCCGTCTCGCACTCTAGCCGAATCCCGCCGCCAATGTTAAAATCAGTCGAGCTCGCAGTCGCCAAAACCTACGGCGACACCGCGCTGAGCTTTTATAAATAGACCCGCATGCGGATGTGGTGGAATGGTAGACACGCCAGCCTTAGGAGCTGGTGGGGGCAACCCCGTGAAGGTTCAAGTCCTTTCATCCGCACCAATTAAGATAATCAAGCATCAAAGTTCAAAATAAGCCCTTGGTAGAGGGCTTATTTTGAGTTCAGTAACTATCGCACCAACTTCTAACTGAATAAAATCGTCAGAAAATCTTGCATCATTTCTAAACAAAGTATACACTTTGTTACATGAAGACAGCTATCTTAAATGTTAAAGTCGATGAAGCAGTAAAAAAGCGCGCGCAAGCCGTTGCCGGATCCTTTGGTATTCCTTTGAGCACTCTCGTAAACGCCTATCTCATTGAGCTCGGCGAAACACAGGCCATACATTTTAGCGCTGCAGAGGTCATGACCCCTAAAATGGAAGAGCGAATTGCCCAAGCGGAAGCTGAGATCAAAGCCGGAGAGACTGTCGGCCCCTTCAACACAGCCGAAGAAGCCACGAATTACCTCAAGAGCCTGTAGCGAATGCAGCCTCGCCAAATAAAATTCACCAAGAGCTTTATGAAAGAGTTCAAGGTGCTGCGCGAGGCCCAGAAAGAGCGCTTCTACGGTAGACTTGAGCTATTTAAAAAAGACCCACTGAATAAAGTTCTCCGCGAACACGCACTAAAGGGTAGGTACATTGGCTATCGAAGCATCGATATCGGAGGGGACTTACGGGCTCTTTATTACCTCGATAGCAATGTAATCGTCATTTTTGCATTCATCGGATCGCACTCACAGCTATACTAGAGCGAATCTGCGCAGCTAACCGCAATTGTCACTCGCTTACTCTGAGGAAAGAAGTTGACAATTCATCCAACCATTGCATAAAGAGTTCGAATGAATGCCGTTCAAGGGCACCGATTAAGACAATATCTATATTCACAAAAATACTTTTCATCCGAGAGATATTTTTGTGTAGAAGACCACTACAAGGCACCAGCAATAAATTCTCTGCCCGCTAATAGAAAAGGGTATTTATACAAAGATATTTTCGCGCTAATGATCACGATAATAGAACAGCGCACTGTAATAAACAAAAATTGTAAATTAAGCAATATTGTTATATAATCTCCCTCGTCTTTACCGCCTAGAAACGGAAATAGAAGTACCAACCTTCGACAGCCTCGGAAGGAGGTGTTTTGTGGTATACGACGCCCGCGCCATTCGCATGGGTGTGTTTGTTGTCGTCGCCGGTGGTGGCAACGATATACCGGCCACCAGAGCGATTGTGCAGCACCGCGAAGTAAGCCTCGACAAGGTTCGCAACGCCGCCAGCTTCCGCCCCATCCTCGAAGTCGCGCTCGATTCATACGAGCCAATCGACGGGCTGGTGGCGGTGGCTGTCTTCGAGTATCTCCATGATGGAGACATGTTCGAATGGCGGCTCCAGCCTCAGCAAGCCGAGCGTCGCATGACGTTCTTCCCGCACATTCTGCCCAACCTGGCCCCCTTCCGGGGAGATGGTATGGCAGGAACGTGGGAGGTTCGGGCAAAGCTGGCGCTGATCCGCGAGAGCATGCTCAGCAGCCCGGAGCGGATCGCCATCCTGCACGGCCTCAACTACCAGCAGATCGCGTCTATCACCTGGCGCGTCACCGTCCCGGCTCGCCGGGTACGGCTCAACTCCGTGGGCGAACTAACCGATCCGATCGACCTCATGGGCGACCGCGAACGGGTGACCCTCACCCTCGACGATATCTAGGAGATGTGAACGTGTACCGCTGGTTCAGCAATGCCGCCGGCCGCCGCTGGGACCCCAGCGACGGCTACAGCGCGCTGTTTGCGCAGCAGATCAGAGTCCTGCGTGACTGGTTCGGCCTTCAGAAACGGGGCGGCGGCCAGGAGCAGGGCACCGAGAAGTGGATCCTCTACCGGCTCCAGCACACCGACGACGTCTTCGTGACGATCGACGATCTGGACTGGACCGGCTATGAGCGCTACGACGGCTACGACACCCCGGTACTTCGGTTCCGGGTGCGGATGGCGCGAGCCATCGAGACCCAAGGCGTTCGGCGCAGCTTCTTCAGCGCTCTTTTCGGGCGTGAGCAGGAGGGCACCTTCGCGCGCGGCCCCGTCTTCATAGACGTTCCCCTCGTGATGGAGTTCCCGGCTCAGTTCCCCGAAGAGCCGCCACGCTTCCGCATCGACGAGCGCAGATACCGCAACGCCAGCGCTTCCCATGAACACCACATGTGGAACGATGGCTGGTTCTGCATCTTCGCCGGGCATGGCGACTGGAGCCGCGACCGCGGCACCGCCGTCAGTGCGCTCGGCGTCGCCTTCGACTGGATGGCCTGGCACTACAACACCCACGGATGGTGAGGCATGGCTGGATTCGTTCCGCCGCCGGTGCTGGTAACGCGCCAGGTGCTTGAGGTCATGACGGCCGAGGTCCTGGCGCACCCTGCCATCGAGACGGCCTGGGGCCTTTACGGCGTGATCTTGCCGGATGGAAGCGTCATCGTCGCGGGCGTTCTGCGCCCTACCGACACCGACATTGTCCGGCGCGTCGTCACTACCGAGTACGGCGGACAGTCGGCAGCCGCACGGGTTGCCTGGCTGGCCGCCAACCACAAGCTGATGTGCGACCACGGGCTCAACCCCAACGGCGCGCGCTTCAGCTTCCTCTACAAGGGCCACTCGCACCACACCCTCGCCTTCGACCGTTACTCCATGACCGACATCACGTCGATCCGGGAGGCAGTCGTTGACGACGGGCTGGAAGTGGCAATTGGTCCGCTGGCGACCATTGCGGTCAACGGCACGGTCATCAAGCCGATCGAAGACCGCAAGCATGGGCTACGAGTGATTGGCGGATCGGAAGTCAAATTCCGGTTCTACTACTTCTCGAAGACCATGGCTGCCGCTCGCCGCCGCCTGCCCGTTCTGGTGCAGCCGACGGTGATCGACGCCGCTGACGTGCCGCTGCTGCCGCCGATGGGCTGGCAGTTCACCCAAGAGGATGAATACCTCGAGCAGCTCCGTCACCTTCGGGCGATGGGCTGCGATGTCACCATCCTTCACCGAGACATCCAGGCCGGACCGCCCTACGAGCTTCAGTTCATCGTCAAGCATCCCGCCTGGCGCAAGATGCTAAGCATCGTGACGGCCTACGACTACCCGAAGACACCGCCGCAGTTCGCGTACGTCGCGACCGGCAAAGAAGTGCCCGGTTCGCCCTTCGTGGGCTACCCGGCACTGCTCGAAGGCCCTCTGTGGCAGCCGGGCGACGATTTCCTGGAAGTGGTTCTGCGTCTGCTGGCCCGAGGAGAACTGTGATGGAACTGCACCGCACCGACGGCGTCCTCGACATCGATCGGGTACGCCGCAGTAAACTCCTGTTCATCGGCGCCGGCAGTCTCGGATCGCTCCTCATCTCCAACCTCGCCTACCCATGGCGACAGGTGGTGATGGTCGATCCCGACCCGCTCGAAGAGCACAACGTCGAGCGGCATCTGCTCGGCTACGACGAAGTCGGCTATCCCAAGGTGGAAGGGATGTTCCGCTGGCTGCTGAACCGCCGCATGGACCCGCAGACGATCCTCCCTCACGTCGGTGAGGTGGAGGATGTGCTCGATGAGCACACCGACGCCGACCTGGTACTCGTGAGTATCGACCGCCGGCGGTCCTGCGACAACATCAACGCCTGGTGTGCGGCCAACAACCTTCCGGCGCTCTACGGCGGGGTCTACCCCCTCGGGAGCGGCGGTCAGGTGGCCGTCATACCGACGCCGCGTGACGTGTGCTACCTCTGCGAGGAGCACATGATGGGCGGCGAGTACGAAGGCCACGAAGTCACCGACTACGCCATCAACCCGGCGGAGCTGGTCGACGGACTCGGCCAGCCCACCGCTGTACCGGCCCTGCGCACTCCCATCAACGGCATCGCCTCCGACATGGCGGCGATCGCCCTGGAGATGCTCATGGGCCAAACGCTCGCGCCTCAGGTGCTGGTTCACGGCTTCGACTGGGAGCCGGTCCTGAACCTGTGGCCGGGCGATCAGCTCAAGGCCGTCGCTGGCTTCATTGGAGCCCAGCGCAGCCTCGGCCTGGTACCGACCTCGCGTCTCGTTCCGTGTGAGCCTAAGGGCTTTACATGGAGCGTGAAACGTGGTATCGTTTCACTCGCTCTACCGCAATGGGCGTCGTGCCCACTCCACTCACAACAGGTGTCCCCCGAGGACATCTAGAACAGGAGCACCGCAATGAGCCACATGCCCGGACACCTCGACGGCGCACTCGCCGACACCTGGGGCGACATCCTGCTGGTGGCCGGCCGCATGGGCGTCGACCCCGAGTCCCAGCCTATGGTCGTCCGCGACTAGTCCCGCCGCGCGGCCCTCGACGACCTCGCCCTGATGGGCGGCGCTCGCGTCGAGGACGGCCCGGACGGCGCCAAGGTCTACCTCAACTTCGAGGAGCCCGAGGGCGGCCACGACGAGGACGACGAGGACGGCGACCACGACGCCGGAGCGAGCGCGGCCGCGAAGCCGAGCAAGTTCGCCACCGACAAGGTCTGACGGTCCCACGCGGGGACAAGACTGATCGGTGCGGCAACCAGCCGTAAGTAATCGGGCATCCGCGCCCGTCCTACTTCCGGCGACAGCCGGCCCAGCCACACATCAACACCCGTGTGGTTGGGCCGGTGCCCACGCAATTATCTATAACAAAAAGAGCCCAAGGGCTCTTTTTGTTATCCCAAAGCTTTGACGCGTGCCCTCCAACCATTGCACAAAGAGTTCGAAAGAAAGTCGTTCAAGGGCACCAAAGTGTATAAGAACATAATGCGAACAGACAGTCCAGTTCCAGATGTCGCTCCAAATTCCGTAGACTTAATATTCTAACAACGTTATAATAAAAACATGATTCAAAGCATCCAAAAAATTATCAAAATTGGTTCAAGCGGTGGCGTCACAATTCCTGCAAAAGAATTAAAGCGCCAAAATATTGCGTTTGGTGATGAAGTTGAAGTAATCGTCCGCCCCCTTCATGCATCTAATAGCGGAGACCAGAAAGTCATCGAGACCGCCCGAGGCATTCTGAATGATTACAAACAAGACTTTGAAAACCTCGCTCAGCGATGATCGTTCTCTCCCTTGAACACTTGCTAGAAATACACGCTCTGGTTCTTGACGAGACTGGTGGGGGAGAAGGGCTGCGCGATCTCAGTAGGCTCGAAGCCGCCATTGCCGCTCAAACTCAGAGTGTCTTTGGCGAGGAGTTGTACCCAGGCCTCACAGATAAGGCGGCTGCAGTCATTCGCGGGATCATTGCAGACCATCCATTTGTTGATGGCAACAAACGAACAGCAATGCTCGCGGGCTTAACATTGCTCAAACTTAACAAACTTAAATTTCGGGCAAGCATAGGCGAAATCGAAGATTTTGCGGTCATGATAGCCGCAGACCATCTCGATATCAAAGAAATCTCCAACTGGCTGAATGCTCATATTGTTTAAGATCTTTAACGTCGATCGACGCTAGGCCAAGGAATTTGACAATCCGTCCAACCATTGCACAAAGAGTTCGAATGGATGTCGTTCAAGGGCACCAATTTTGAGAAGTTTCTTAATCCAGGTAATTGCCAAGTAGTATAACAAAAGTTATACTACAAGTATGAAAACCGCCATCTCCATACCTGATAAAATATTCGAGTCAGCCGAAAAGTTAGCGCATCGTCTGGGCAAATCGCGGAGCCAGCTCTACACGCAGGCCCTCCATAGCTACCTTGAGAAAAATGACGACCAGCTCGTCCAGGAAGCGCTCGACAATCTATACGAGCACACTCCGTCGAGCATCGAGCCAGCGTTGCAGACGCTACAAACAAAATCCCTGCTTAAAGAGCAATGGTAAGCCGCGGCGAAATATGGTGGGTAGATTTAGCTGACCCTGCCGGTGCAGAGCCGGGGTTCACCCGACCAGTGCTTGTCGTGCAATCGAACGCCTTTAATCGCAGTCGAATTGGAATAGTCATCGTCGTTGCGCTCAGCTCAAATATGCGTCTGGCGGCAGCTCCCGGAAATGTATCGCTATCGCCCCGGAAAAGCGGACTATCAAAAGAATCAGTCGCCAACGTTTCTCAAATACTCACACTAGACAAGCAATCCTTGCGAGAAAAAGCCGGCGAATTAAGCCAGAAAACCATGCAGCTCATCGATGAAGGTATTCGTCTCGTGCTGGCCGTATATCCTATTACACGACCAACTTAACGACAACCCCCACGATAACCGCCACCAATAGCCACTTAAAGTAGGCCGTTCCCTGCCTCAGAATCGTCTTTGCGCCGATATATGAGCCCGCGATGGAACCCAGCGCTAGCGGTGCCGCAAAGGCGTAATTAATCTGGTGCCCAAGCACAAAAACCACCACTGAGGTGCTCAGCAAAATGGCGGCAAACAGGACCGAGTTGGCTACGGCTTCTAGGTGAGGTTGGCGCAGCACGAGGTTAAAAACCAGCAGAGCGATCGTGGTGAGGCCCGCGGCCAGGATGCCGCCGTACAGCCCCAGTACGAAGGCCAAGGGCAGTGCCAGCCACAAATTCTTCCGCGTCAGCCGGCTCGCGGGTACTGTCTGAGATTCGGGCTTAAACAATAGCATCACGCCCAACCCGCAAAAGATAGCGGCGAACAGCTTAGCCAACAACCCCACGTCGACCACAAACAGCAACTTTGCCCCCAACACCGCTCCAATCGCCGCCACGATCGAAATTGGCAGCACGAAGCCCAAACTAGTCTTCTTCGACCGCCAGTACCTTATAGAGGGCACAGCATTCATCAGCCAACCGGCAGGCGCTGTCGTTGCCACGGCCACCGGCAAGGGCAGGCCCAGAAACAACAGAACCGGCAGAATGATAATGGCTCCGGCCCCCACCTGCGCCCCAATGAATCCACCGAAGAACCCGGCCGCGAGTAGCAGTAGAAGTGTTAAGAACATGTTGTTTAGTATAGTGTCTTTCCTGCAAGTAGCGAAAGCCAGTAAAGCTTTCAGTGTATGTGCAAGAGTACAAGATATTTTTCTAATCAGACATTTCTTACAACAGCAACCAGCGCCGCCGCCCTGTGGTACAATCGCGGTATGAAAAACCAGCCTAAAGTCACCGACCTGACCCACACAATTTCGGCCGCTATCCCCGCCTGGGACGGCAAGCCCGACTTTGAGTTACAGACCACAACCGATTACCCAGACTGCACGCCTCCAAATTTGTTCCGCATCCAAAAGCAAACCATCGGCATGAGCGTAGGCACGCACATCGACGCGCCGGCGCACGTAATTCCGGGCGGCCGGACGGTCGACCAGCTTACGGCGGAGGAGTTAGTAGCTGAATGCGTGGTCATTGATGTCAGCGCGGAGGCGGATGAGCACTATGTGGTTATGCCAGCGGCTATTGAAAAATTCGAGAAACAGTATGGGGAGATACCCGGCCATGCCTTGGTAGTTTTTTATACCGGCTGGAGCAAACGCTGGGAGATGCCCGAGCGCTATCATAACAACCACGTCTTCCCTAGCGTGCACGTCGACACCGCAGGAATCTTACTAAAAAGAAACATTGCAGGTCTGGCAATTGACACATTCTCCTGTGATACCGGCGCGAGCGGCTTCCCTGTACACCAAGTAGTTCTCGGCGCCGACAAATATCTCATTGAGAATGTTGCGAACGCAAACCTGCTCCCCCCAACTGGCGCAAAAGCCATTGCCTTGCCAATGAAAATTAAGGGCGCCACCGAGGCCCCCTTACGTCTAGTTGCGTTGTGGGACGCCCCGGTCGGGCGGAGCTAAGGATAGCTCCATGCTGCAATTCACTCCTAAAACCGACCAATTCATATGCGTTCTCAATAAAAAAATTGAGCCTTCAAAACTGCTGAACGCCCTTGGGCACATGGCCGCTGGGTTAGTTTACCAACACAAAGATGACCTTGCTCCAATGAGGTTCCGGGACTTTATAGATAGGACACAATCAGTGCACCCCGCTACATCAGAAAACGCGTTCATTGTTTTACGAGCTGAGAATAGTAACCAGATAAGAACTCTCAGGAACAAACTCATCGAAGAGGGAGTATTGTTTACCGATTTTACCCGTACGATGGTCGAGGGGGATTATGTTACCCAGCAGACTGAGTTCGATGAAACAGCGGAACAAGATTTGGAATACTTTGGCGTTTGCTTCTTTATGAACAAGGAGAAGTCCAAAGAGCTTACAAAAAAGTTCTCTTTGTACATCAGCTAGCCGGACAACCCCCGCTCAATTAACGCACCACAAACGACAATAACAGCGCCACCCCGAACACGCCCATAACCACAAAGGCGATCCACAGCCCCAGCTTGGACCACAGGCCGCTCTTGTTCTCGCCCATAATGTCGGCGCGGCTCGAAATGCGGGCAATGAGATAGATCAGCGGGACGGCGGCGATGCCATTGAAGACGGCGGTGAGCACGAGGGCTTTCATGGGGTCGAGGCCGACAAAGTTAAACATCAATCCGGCGAGCGTGCCCAGGATGATCACAAAGTAGAACTCGCGGGCCTGCTTAAACTTGCGAAACAACCCTTCGCGCCAGCTAAACGCCTCCGAGACGGCGTAAGATGACGAGCCGGCCAGCACCGGGATACTTTGCAGACCGATGCCAATAACGCCAACCGAGAAGATCACCTTGGCCCAAAAGCCGGCGTCCGGGAAGCTGTGCACCAGGGGTTCGAGGGCTTTGGCGGCGTCGGCGGCCGAGGCGATGTTAGTGACGCCCGCGCTGTTTAGCACCACCGCGCCGACCACGATGATGAACCAGGCGCTTACGTTGGAGAACAACATGCCCACGGCCGTGTCGATCCGCAGCCGCCTCAAATATGGCTTCGTGAGATTGGGGATGCCGCCCTTTTGGGCCAGCCGGTGCTCGGCGATTTCATCTTCCACCACGTTGCTGGTCTCCCAGAAGAACAGATAGGGGGAGATGGTGGTGCCAAAAATGCCCACGATGATGTAGAGGAAATCTTTGTTCCAATCGATATGCGGCACGAGTGTCGCTTTAAGCACCGTGCCCCACGGCACACCAATCAAAAATGCCGTAATAATGTAGGCAAACAGCGCCATGGCCAGCCATTTGAGCAGCCGGATATAGCTCTTGTAGGACACGAACACTTCCAGTAGCAAGATGACCACCGCGAAGAACACCGCCAGCAACCCAAACGGCAGACCAGGCACGAGTAAGCGAGTGCTGGCCGCCATGGCGCCAATATCTGAGCCAATGTTGAAAGTGTTGGCCGCCACCACCAGCGCCACCACCGGGAATAGCACCTTTTTGGGGTAGTGCTCCCGCACGGCCGCGGCCAGGCCTTTGCCGGTCACCGCGCCAACCCGCATGCAGGCCTCTTGCACGGCGGTCATGAGGGGCAGGGTAAAGAGCATGGTCCACGGCATGTGGAAGCCAAATTGAGCGCCGGCTTGGGAGTAGGTCGCGATGCCGGATGGGTCGTCGTCGGCCGCCCCCGTTACAATTCCTGGGCCCAGGATGCGCAAAAACCGGCCAATGCCCTTTTGCTTGGCTCGCCGCTGGGCCGCCCGCGTGTGCTCGGCTTCGGCCAGGGCCTCGTCCGGCAGTTCGACTCGACTCGGTTCGTTATTAGATAGGGCACTCATGAACGAAGCATAAGAACAAAAAGCCATTTTGTCCACATTCCGGAGTCTAAGCCGTGGGTCATGGGGTATTATGGGTGCATGAAGATTACCTCTACCAACCCCTCGCGCAACTATGAAATCATCGGTGAGGTTGAAGCCTCGACCGAGCACGATATCAAAAACGCGGTAGCACAGGCTCGTGTTGCCCAGCCCGCCTGGGCCGCCCTCACTCAAACCCAGCGTAACGCCGCCGTCGAATCGTTCGTCACGGTCTGCCGGGAGCACACGGATGAAATCGCCCAGCTCATGGCTAAAGAAATGGGCAAGCCCATCGTCCAAGCCCGCGCCCAAGTCACCGAGAGCCTTGGCTACTTCCACGCCTACATGGAGATGGCCGAGGAGGCGCTAGCCCCGCAGGTGGTGTTTGAAAACGACACCGAGCGCCACCATCTCACTCGCGAGCCGCTGGGCGTCATTGCCTGCATTACGCCGTGGAATTTTCCGTTCCTGAACCTCCCTTGGCAAGCGGGCCAAGCGCTGCTCGCCGGAAACACCGTCCTCTACAAACCATCCGAGGAAATAATCGTCTTCGCCGAGCTCATGGCCAAGCTGGTGGCCAAATCAAAGCTGCCGGTAGGCGTGTTCACGGTTATTTTGGGCGATGGAGTGGTCGGCGAGACACTGGTGCGGCAGCCGGTTGACGCCATCTCGTTCACGGGTAGCACCCGCACCGGCCAGCGCATCACCGAGCTGGCGGCCAAAACATCCACCCGCGTGCTGACGGAGATGGGCGGGTCTGCGCCCGGCATTGTCTTCGAAGACGCCGACGTGCCGGCCATTATCGACACCCTCTACACCATGCGGTTCGACAACACCGGCCAATATTGCGACGGCCTCAAGCGTTTGCTAGTCCACGAAAGCAAGCTAGGTGAAGTGCTAGACGGCCTCAAGCGCGTGAACGCCACCAAACGCGTTGGTGATGCGTTGGACGAGCAGACCAACCTTGGCCCGCTCGTGGCCAAACGCCAGCTCGATGTGCTCCAAGGGCAAGTGCACGACGCGCTAGATAAAGGCGCAAAAATCCTCTTTGGCGGCAACGTGCCAGAGGGGCTGAGCGGCGCATATTACGAGCCAACTGTCCTCACGAACATCACCTTTGAGATGCGCGTCTGGAAAGAAGAAGTTTTCGGTCCCGTTTTGCCGGTCGTTACCTTCAAAACCGAGGCAGAAGCCGTAAAGCTGGCCAACGACACCATCTACGGCCTGGGCGCGTTCGTTTACACGACCGACAAAGAGAGTTACCTTCGAGTCGCCAAACAACTCCAAACTGGCATCGTGGCCCACAACAATGCGCTCTACTTTAGCTTCAGTAGCCCATTCGGCGGCTACAAGGCCTCGGGCAATAGCCGGTCGGGCGGCATCGAGGGCTTCCACGAGGTAGCGCAAATTAAGCTAGTGAGTGAGGAGAAATAGCATGACCGAGCTCCTCTACATGCAAGATTTCGACGTTGAAACCGCCACTGCCAAAGTGCTGGCGGTAGCCCCGACCGACGACGGCCGCACCGACGTCGTCCTGGACCAGACCACCTTTTACGCCCGTGGCGGTGGCCAGGATTGGGATATGGGCGTTATCTCCAAACCCGGTGCCACATTCACGGTCGAAGAAGTCCGGCTAGACGAAGCCGGCCAGGTGCACCACATCGGCCGCACCACCAGCGGCTCGCTGGAGCTCGGCGACGCCGTGACCTGCGCGGTCGACCACGAGCGGCGCGCCATCAACACCCGGCTGCACTCGGCCGGGCACGTCATCGACATGGCCGTAGACCAGCTCGGCCTCGACTGGGTTGGCGGCAAGGGCCAGCATTACCCGCACCTCTCGGCGGTCGAATACGCCGGTACTTGGGCGCCGGACCAAGCCGAGACCCTGCGCGCCGCCTTAGAGGCCCGAGCCAACCAGCTCATCGATCAAGGCAGCCACAACACCATCCGCTTCATGCCGGTCGCGCAAATGCACGCCATCTGCCGCCATGTGCCGGGTAACATTCCCACCAACAAGCCCGGCCGCGTGGTGGTGTACGGCGAAAACTTCGGCATCCCCTGCGGCGGCACCCACGTGCGCGACATTCGGCAGGTGGGAAAAGTCCACATTCCGAAGCTCAAGGAAAAGAAGGGCATCATTCGCCTGAGTTATAGTGTTGAAGGCGTAAATAGTGAGGGAGACAAGTAAGCCAATGGCCACCTACTACGAAGTTAAAATCAGTGCCGAAGACCAGGCGCAAGCCGATGTCATCTTAAACTCCCTGCTCGAAAAGCGGCTCGTTACCGGCGGTCAGTTTATCGTGGCCCCGGCGCGGTTTCTCTGGAAGGGCGCGGTCGAAGACATGCCAGAATATGTCACCATCACCTCATACACCACCGATGCGCAGAAAGATGCCGTAATTGAAGATGTTCGCCAAACGAGCGCGGAAGAATTTCCGATGGTGACGTTCATCGCGCCCGACGGTCTCAACCAAGAGTTGCGCGACTGGATTGACGAGACACTGGGGTAGGGCGCGGCATGCAGCACCCCATCCACCAACAAATCGCCGACCTGTTGCGCCAGCACGGCTGCTGGTTCGAGGAGTTTGAACACGCACCGGTCCGCACTAGCGAAGAAGCCGCCAAACTCCGCGACGGCTACGCCTTGCAGCAAGGCGCGAAGGCCATCATCGTGCGGGTCAAGGTTCCGGGCGAAGGCAAAAAGTTCGTGATGCTCGTGATGCCCGCCGATCAGAAGTTCGATAGCGCCAAAGTTAAGCGCGTAGTGGGCGCCAAAGACATTCGTTTCGCCACCGAGGACGAGGTCGAGGCGGTGACGCGCGGAGTTAAGCCCGGCGGTGTACCGCCATTTGGCAACCTGTTTGGGCTAGAGGTCGTGTCCGACAAAACCCTCTACGACAACGCAAAAATCGTCTTTAACGCCGGCCGCACCCGCTCTATCGGCATGCCGTCGGCCGACTACGAGCGGCTGGTGGGGCCGGTAGTTGGCGAAATTGTCTAGCCTTGTCGCGCCGCGGGCTCGCGGCCCGAAAGGTTATGGCCAGTCGCCGCATTAGCGGCGCCAATCGAGCCTCTAGCGCGTTAGCCATTCAAGCGCCTCTTCGCGCGTTTCAAAATCTGCTACTTTTTCGTCCAATGCTATAGCTTTAATCATGAGGCCCCTCACCGTATCCATATAGCGCGTCGCGCCATACGTCGCGCTCTTGTCATAATCGAGATCCCTGCCAATGGCCGCGGCGATTTTTCTGGTTTGTCCGTTCATGCTCTCTTCTTTCTCGGCGTTCGACAGAATAAGTACTCGCTTATCTCGAGCTCTAAGCTCGATAGCCAGCTTGCTGATTGCGCTAAATAACTCCATCATCGACTGCTGGGTCTGGCTGCCGGCCTTCTGCACATATATCACATCGCTCTCCAACAACTTCACAATATTCTTCATCCACACCTCCCAATTTAAGTATTCCGGTTAATGGGCGGATTCGGGTCCGCGCGAAAGCTCCATAAGTGCAATGTAGCACACAGCGCCAATTTGGACATTTGGCCTTATACTGTAGACACACCAAAAGGAGCCACGATGCAACCGAACCGATCCTATATACCAAAACACATCCAGCGAACGGCCTTAATCCTGGCCGGACTGGCCATCATTATTCTCTTGTTCTTTGGCTTGAGCTTCCGCATTGTCGGCGTCGGCCAGGTGGGTGTGCTCACCAGCTTTGGCCGCGTTGAGCACGAAGTGGGCTCCGGCGCCATCGCCAAGTGGCCGTGGGAGGGGCTGGCCGAGTTCGACGTTAAGACCCAAAAAGACGAAGTCGACGCCGCCGCCAGCTCACAAGACCTCCAGGACGTGAGCATCACCATGGTCACCAACTACCACATCGACTCAAACCAGATCGACAACCTCTACCGCACCGTCGGCGTTGAATACAAGGCTCGCATTATCGACCCGGCCATCCAGGAGTCTATTAAAGCCACCACTGCGCAGTACGCCGTGGCTAACCTCATCGTGCACCGCTCGGATGTCAAAGACGCCGCCCTCAAGGCCCTGCGCGCCCGGCTCCAGTCGCGCGGCATCATTGTGGAGGACATCTCGCTCACCAACATTGGCTTCTCGCAGGAGTTCACCAAAGCTATTGAGGCCAAGCAGGTAGCGCAACAGCAGGCCGAGCAAGCGCAGTTTAACGTCCAAAAGGCCCAGCTCGACGCCCAGGCCAACGCCGTCCAGCAGGCCGCCCTCACCCCGGAAATCCTCGAGCAGCAAGCCATTGCCAAGTGGGACGGCCATGTCCCCACCGCGCTCGGCAGCAGCACGCTCTTCAACCTGCCGCTCAGGTAGGGGCCGCCGGAACATGGATAAGTTGTACCCCAAGGTCGGGGTTGGCGTAATTGTCATCAAGAAAATCGGCGGGAAGCCCCATGTGATGCTCCATCAGCGCAAGGGCGAGCTGGCCAAGCATTATTGGGGCAGTGGCGGCGGGCATTTGGAGCTTGGCGAATCCATCCAGGCGGGCGCTTTGCGCGAACTTCGCGAGGAAGCCGGGGAGGCGCTGGTGGTCGCAAACGTCCGGTTTTTGGGCGTGATGAACTTCACCCAGCTGCCCCCAAAACATTACGTTGATGTGAGCTTTGTGGCCGATTGGGTCTCGGGGGAGCCAATAAACAGCGAACCGGAGAAAACCACCGAGTGGCAATGGTTCGGTCTGGACCACCTGCCGAGCCCGCTATTGCCGCCAGTAAAGACCTATATCGAGGCCCTCAGTACCGGCCAAACCTTTTTCGACTCGGCCTTTCCCGCGTCCGAACGCGCATAACTTGTGATGCGGTGGCGGCCTCTGGTGTGGCGCGCGAGAATCCGCTACCATGGCTTTATTGTGGTATTACCCAGCGAGCCTCAGATTATCGCCCTGCATCACAAATACGCGCCTAGCGACGCAGTTTTTGAGATTGTGTACGGCCATTGCCAGATCGTCTGGGCAATTGCCCAGCAACTATTGGCGGCCAAACCGCAGGCGCTTGACCTCGACCTGTTGGAGGCCGGGTGCTTACTCCACGACATCGGCGCCTACCGGTTTTACCAGGCCGACGGGACGGTCGACGAGGCCGGGTATGTCGGGCACGGCCCGATGGGTAGTGCATTGCTGGAACGTGAAGGCGTGGCAGCGGAGCTCTGCGGCATAGCCGCCCGCCACACCGGCGTCGGGGTCACTAAGGCCGAAATCCTCAAGCACCGCCTGCCCCTCCCGCCTGCCGATTATCTTGCCGGCACCATCGAAGAGCGCCTGGTAATGTACGCCGACAAATTTCACTCCAAACCCGGTCCCGCCGATGTGCCCTCGCGCTTCAACAGCTTTGAGGCCTATTCGCGCCACGTTTCGCGGTTCGGGCCAGAGAAAGTCGCGAAATTCAATGCCTTCCGCGATGAATTTGGGCTCCCCGATCTGGCGGTGTTGTCGGTCAAGCATCACCAGCCCATCGTGTAACCCCGCAGTCGGTAGGCCCACTCCGGGCCTCATCGGGCTCTAAAAAGCCTTGCATGTTCGCCTTATGTTCGGTATATTTCTTCATGAGGGCGGCTATACTGAAAATCGGACAAGGGATCATGGCATGGCAGAATTAACGGCCGAAATTGTCCGAACAATCGTCAGGGAGAGCCAGTGGGCTTTGCCGCCCGCCTCTGCTGTGTTAACCTAGGAACCTATGGAAACCAAGATCACCTCCCAAACCGAGACCGAAGTCCAGTTTACCGTTACGCTCAGCGTTGCGGAAATGAAGCATATCAAAACCGAGGTCTTCGACCGCCTGCGGGGCCAGGTCAAAGCCGCCGGCTTCCGCCCAGGCAGAGCCCCTGATGCCATCGTGGAACGCGAGCTTGGCTCATCGGCGGTGCAAGGCGAGTTTATTGAGCATGCCATCCAGCATTCGTATTCGCAAGCCATCGCCGAGCAAAAACTCGCGCCGGTCGCCTCCCCCAA
>CAZGZY010000003.1:24079-26944 GCA_964530365.1 uncultured Candidatus Saccharimonadales bacterium | reverse complement strand
GATCAGTCGCGCAGACAATGTAGCGTGCTCGCTGGCGCGCCCTTCGCGCTTAATAAACCGGCTGCCCGAAATTTTGCCCGAGGCGTAAAACCGCTCCTCAAAGTCGATCAGCAGTGGGAAAAAGTCGATCCCGTCGCGCGGCTGGTTGCTCACCACCGCCGTGCCCAAAACCACAGTGTCACCGTAGCGCACCGTTACGGCGCCATCGGCCAAAAAGCCCATCTTGCCGGTCTCGATCGTGAGCTCACGCCCACAGAACTCAGTAGTAAACGCCTGAGTCTTCCCCCCGAAAGGGTGAATAATGTCTTGCTTCATAGAATCCTTTATTGGCGGCGCATACGTACCAGGGACAAGAGATTAATGAGGCCTACCAATGGCCAATTAATCCCAAAGCTCTAACACATATCTTCACGTGCGCACTCGCCTAGGTTGGTAAAACCTGGATGTGTCTAGCCGATACTCTACCACAAAGCCGTCTCCAAGGCCACCCTTATACCAGCCGGGCGGAATCGACGGTAGGCAAAGAAGCTAAGCCGGGACAAACGGGTAGGTTTCGGGCCGGTTAACAGTACAAACTACGACATCCCGGTGAGGGGCGCTGCCGTCTGCGGCCTTCTCAAGCGGTGAGGCGCTGTGCAGAAAACGCCGATCATCAAAGATAACGAGCTCGCCCGGGGCAAGGGTGTGCGTGTAGAAAGGTTCTGAAGCCCCCGGCTCATACAAACTTGTCTCAGCCCCGCCACCATGCTTATCAACCACATACACCAAACAAAACTCTTCATCATCTTGGTGAGGACCGCTCACCACATCGGCGTGCGTCCGAAAAAGGTTGATACCAACCGTGCCAAACGGGCGCCTCAGCTTGGGCGGAACAAGCGCCAGGAAAGCCTCTAGCCAATGCTTAAAAGCCGCGTCTGCCAGCACCTCAATCCGGGGGTAATTACGCTTCAGCGCAGAGTAGCTCCGGCCATCAATCGCCGCCGTGTCGTGCTCTTCCAGGCGCAGGTCGTCACCATTCCAGTAATAACGCACCACATCCCGAGCCCGCTCGCGGTCGGGCGGGTACACGTTGTAGCTTTCGGGTTCAAGCTTGCCGCCCTCAAAGTAATGGTTCAAGAGGTGCTTCCGAAAAGCTGGGTCAAAACCCAGTTCGGTCTCCGTGTCACGAGCCAGCACATAACCGGCCTCTTGAAGATCGTTTCTACGCTCGTGGAGAGCGTTATGGCGTAGCGACTCCCCTTTGTTAGGGTTTGGTGATTTTGTCATAGCCAAATAATAGTCTAGCGAGAGTCAGTGATCAATCTTTGTTCTCGTGCACATTGACAAAAATAGCAGCACTATGACCATAGCGAGTATTCACAACCAGAACTACACTGCCATACTTCTTTGGTAAGGGCGGCCTTGGCTTAAACCAACAAAGCAAAAACGAATTTAGCGGCGGAGTTCGAGTTTCTTGAGCACGTCCAGGTATCGTGATGGGTCGCGCTTGTTCAAGTAGTCCAGCAACCGGCGGCGCTTGCTCACCATCTTCAGCAACCCGCGACGAGAGTGCTCGTCCTTCTTGTGAACCTGAAGGTGCTTGGTGAGCTCTTTGATCTGCTCAGTAAAGATCCCAACTTGAACTTCCGGTGAACCGGTGTCCGTTTTGTGGGTTGCAAGACCTGCAATAACCTTGAGTTTTGATTCAGGCTTTAACATAACTTGAGTATATTAGCACTTATCGCCGGGCTAATCAAGACCCAAGGCCTCAAACCGCCCTGAAGCATCAATTGTTGCCCAATTGATAACTCGGGGTGGTAATCCACCGGCCAGCTAAAGAACGCTGGCCGGTGGATCGTAAGGTGAGGCGCGAACCCTCAGGCGACCGCGTAAGCGTGCGGCGCGGGGAGGGGGGGCGGAGAAACCGCACCGCCATCCGGCATGATCATGCCGCGGTCTTCGAAGGCGATCACACCGTTGCAGAGCAGGCTCCAGCCTTGCTCCGGAAACGTTGCCACGACGCGCGCGGCGTCGTAATCGACAGCGTCGGCAGTCGGGCACGGGGGTTGGTGCTGGCACATCATAAGATGCCTCTTTCGGATGTGCGAGGGTAAACCCTCGCAGAACAAAGGAATAACCAAGCGAGGTTACACCGGGCGGCAACATTGCCGACGGGTCTCGCTCTTTAAAAACAACGGAAGGTGCTAGGCGGCCGCACGGGTTGGCGGGGTCTCGATCGGGCTCCGTGCGGGTCGCGGTCGTCTAACGGCTGGCTTTGCGTGGGGACGCAAGGGCAATCGTCAAACGATCGAACTTGTTTACTATATTATATTTTGGCTAGAAAGTCAAGCACAATTAGTGATTTACATCACAAACCACCTCCAATACTACTACGTTTTTGGAGAAAAGTGCATATATTAAATATCGCGCAAATGCTGCTGGGCAACTGCCGGCGCGTCCACCTCATCGAGCGCCAAAGCCTCACCCAACCCGTAGGCGCCAACTTCCGTCCGCACCAAGCCGCTCAAATACGCTCCCGTACCCAAAATCTCACCCAAATCTTGCGCCAGCGTCCGAATGTACGTTCCGCTCGACACCTGGGCGTTAATCTCGACCCGCGGGTAGTCGTAACTCGTGAGCGTGTTCTCGTGCACCGTCACCTGCCGGGATGGCATCTCCACCGTCTCGCCGGCCCGCGTCCGTTTGTAGGCCTCCTGGCCGCGAATCTTGATAGCCGAGTAGGCCGACGGCACCTGGGTGATCTCGCCCGTTAGCCGCACCAACGCCGCCTCCACCTCGGTGCGCGTCGGCACCAGATCGCTCACGGGCGTTTTCTCGCCCTCTTCGTCGCCGCGGCCGTCCTGGTCCTCGCCATCGGCGGCCTCA
>CAZGZY010000003.1:5547-24069 GCA_964530365.1 uncultured Candidatus Saccharimonadales bacterium | reverse complement strand
CCCCAGCCGAATCTCGCCCAAATAGCGCTTATCCAGCTTCGTGAGCGTCTCTGCCTTCTTGCAGGCCGCGCCAAACAGCATCAGCATCAACCCGCTCGCCAGCGGGTCAAGCGTGCCGGCGTGGCCAATTTTACGTACCCCGGTTTGGCGCCGCAAAATCCGGATCACATCAAATGACGTAATCTCGATCGGCTTATTAATGAGTAATAATCCGTCCATAGCTACACTATAGCTCGAAAGCCGCTAAGCAGACTGGTTCTCAGATTGGTCGGCGGAAGCCGGCTGTGTCTGGCGCGGGTTCAACACTTCGGCCGCGGCCGCGAAATCGGCCATCGGTAGCGTCATGGTTGGCGCGTCCGGGGAAACCCGTGGCGCCGGCGTTTCTTCAGGCTCGTTGAACTCAATGTGGCCCGGCTGAATGATTGGCAAGTCGTTGTCGCCGGCCTCTGGCAGCTCGCTTAAGGGAGCAACCGGTTCCTCGGCTACCGGCTCGGGTTGGCGCGCGGGCTGGGGGGCAACGTAGGCCGGAGCTTCCGCCAGCGGCTGGCGCTCAGGCCGGGCCTCGGGCGCCGGCTGGCGCGCGGGCTGCACCTCAGGCGCCGCCGTCGGCTGCAGAGCCGGGCGTACCGGTTCGCGCTGGGCTTCGCGTTGCGGTTCGCGGTCGCGCTGGGCTTCGCGCGGCGGGCGCTCACTGCCGCCCCGGTCTCCCCCGCGGTTCTGGTCGCCACCGCCACGCTCGCCGCGCGACTGGTCGCCGCCACCCTTGCCGTCGCGATACAGCGCGCGCACCACGGCGGGCTGGCGGGCGCCGGCGGCCATCATTTGCGCGGCCACCGTCAGGCTCTTGGAGGTCGTGTGGGCCGCCGTAAAGCGGTCCGTCGAGGCAATAATGCCCATCAGCAGCGCCGTCGCGATCTCGGCGTCAATAATACCGCCCTGCAAGCTCTCGCTCAACGCCACCAACATCTCGCACAAACTCGACGCGTTCGGCTCGATCAAGTTCACGGCCCCATAGCTCTCGTTGGAGCGGTGGAAATCCAAATTCACCACGGGAATAGTGGCAAACATCGTCTGGTTTTGCTCGTAAATGCGGTCAATGCGCGCCCGCGTGGGCACACCCAGGACAATCGCCAAGTCGTATTCAAAATGCGACTCACCGTAATCAAACGTCACATCGCTCGGGGCAAACGCGCCCTTAAATGGCGTAATGAAAATGTTTAGCTTGCCGTCGAGCACTTCATAGCGCAGCTTATCGACCTCGGCGCGGCTCACGTCTAATTTCAGCACAAAATCCCGCAAACCGCTCAAGTTCCGGTCCAAAGCGCCGGAATCGAGCATCTGCACCGACTGCGGCAAGGTGTCGCTAATAACCGCGCTCACCTTCTTGCCGAACTTGCGCAAAATCATCGACAACCCAATCACCGCCGACACTTGGTCGACGCTAGGGTGCTGGCCCGTGGTTATGAGGATGGTCTCAGCTTGCCTGATAGCTTCTGAGGTTTGTTGCTTAGGTGTTAAATCCATAGGTGCATAATGTACCCCATTTCGAACGATTTGTCAAGAGTAACGCTTACGCTTAGCCTCCAGCAAATCCGCCGCGCCGGCCCCACCCTTTACAATCAGGTTCAAATCAGGTATATTCCATTGGTATTTGGCGCTAAAGACCCCGCGCCAGTCCGAGTTATCTACTCGTGCCAGAACTAACAGGAACCACTCATGCCCATCATCAAATCAGCCATTAAACGCGCCAAGCAATCCCTCGTTCACCGCAGCCGCAACCTCCAGGTCAAGCGCGCGGTTAAGCAGGACATCGCGGCATTAAACACCGCGATTACCACCGGCGACGCCAAGGAAATTCAGACCAAACTAGGCGAGGCCTTCTCGGAGATCGACCGGGCCGTCAAGAAGCACACCCTGCACAAAAACACCGCCGCCCGCCGCAAGAGCCAGCTGGCCCACTCGGTCGCCAAGGCCACCGGCGCCGAAGCTACGCCGGTAGAAGCCAAAACCACCAAAGGCACCGGCAAAAAAGCCACAACCACCAAGACTACGGCTAAAGCTACAGCCAAAAAAGCTCCGGTCGCCAAAGCCGCGGCTACCAAAAAAGCTGCCGCCCCCAAGAAAACCGCCGAAAAAACCGATAAATAATCACCAAATTATTACCAAACCAAGGGGCCTCTAGCGGCCCCTTCTTGGTATCATAGGCACACATGACTATCCCCGAACTCAAAGCTGACCTCGTATTCCAAGCCGCTCTGCGCGGCCACGCCCTCACCTTCCACTCCACCTGGGGCCTATTTAGCCCCAAAGCCATCGACGAAGGCACCGGCCTGCTCATCAACTACTTAGACGTCGCACCAACCGCCACCGTCCTCGACCTTGGCTGCGGCTACGGCCCGCTCGGTCTCACCATCGCCAAAATGGCGCCCCAGGGCCACGTTCACCTCGTCGACAAAGACTTCGTCGCGGTCGATTTTGCCCGCAAAAACGCCGAACTCAACCATCTCACCAACGCCACTGCCTACCTCTCCAATGGCTTCGACCAAGTTCCGGCAGGCCAAACATTCGACGCGGTGGTCTCAAATGTCCCAGCCAAGATCGGCACAGAGCTGCTCAGCATCTTTCTCCATGACGCCTACGACCACCTAAACCCGGGCGGCCGCCTCTACATCGTCACCATTTCCGGCCTCAAAGACTACATGAAACGCCACCTCACCGACGTTTTCGGCAACTACGACAAACTCAAGCAATCCAAAACCTACACCGCGGCCCTCGCAGTTAAACGGTAGACGACTCCCCCTCGTCCAGGTAGGCTAGAGGTATGCCAAAATCACCCACCGACCCCCTGCGTGCCCGCCTGCTTGAGCTCATCGAAGACATTGCAGAGCACACCAACCAGCTCCGCGACTTCGCCACCAGCCCTGGTAATGCCTGGCTGGCCAAAGGGGAGCTGCAACAGCTCATGGGGCTCCTCAGCGATATGGAATCGCTGCTCGAAGACATCAAGCAATCCGACGCCGAAAACGGTTATTAGCCCAGGCTGAGGGCCCACGCATACCCGTACAGGCCGCGCGGTCTGCTAATTCCGGTCATTATCCCCGACGCCTGTGCCGTGCATGCGTGGGCCTTCAGCCGGCCGCCCTAGCCGCTCTACCCGGCTCTCACGCTCGCGGCCACCTGGTAAACCAATTGCTCTACCGCCGCCTCGGCCCGAACGCGGCCGGTTTTAATGTCGTACTCACAATCCGCCGCCGCTTTGTAAGCCGCGCTCAAGGCCTCCAAGCTCACGGCGTTTTGGGCCGCCGCCATTTTGCCCGCCACGTACGGCGACATGCCGGCCGCCTTGGCCAGATCGCCCGGCGCCATGGTGGCCGGCGCGGTTTTGGCAAGCAGCAGGTTGCGCAGTTGCCACTGAATCATCGTCAGCACATACATCTCGCTCTCTTTTTGCTCAAGCAACCCATGAAAGCTAGCCAGAGCCGGGGCGGTGCGGCCGGCCGCCATCGCCTCCACCAGATCAAAAATTGACCGCTCAATGCTTGGCACCACCAACGCCCGCACCGCTTCCACCGTCACTTTGGGGTCATAATTTACCAATTTATTGATCTCGCCGCTCAGCCGCCATTGGTCTTCGCCGGCCAAATCCACCAACTCCCGCAGCACCGGCGCCTCGGCGCTACCCCCCAGGCGCTCCACCTCGCCGCGTGCCCAGTTAAGCAGCTTCGACCCCGCCAGCGCCTCAAATTTCACCACCTTATCGGCCTTCATGAGCGTTTTGAACGCCGTGGTGCGCTGGTCCACTTCTCGCTCCACGAACACCGCCACCGTCGTCGTCGGAACGCTCGCGAGCACCCCAGCCAGCTTCTCGGCCACCGCCTTGTTGCCGCTCAACCCCTCCACCACCACCAGCCGGCTAGTCGCCAAAAACGGCGTCGCCTGCAGGCTCCCTGCCAGCACCTGGGCTTTCACGGTAGCACCGTCAATGCGCTCCAGCCCGAAATCCGACCCAGCCTTGGCCAAATACGCCCCCACCATCTGGTTCAATTGCTGCCGTAGCGCGTACATATTCGGCCCATAAAAAAACAACGTCATATCTGTAGTTTACCGTGTTTTGGGCAATTTCTGGCACTTCGGGCAAATGTGCGTCCCGCGGCCCGCCACTCGCAGCTTCTCAACCATCGTATCCGGATGCACCGGGCAAGATTGCCCCTCGCGCCGAAACACCCGCGCGTGCTCCAAATAATCACCTTTGCCACCCAGTGAGTTCACGTAATGCGCGAAGCTTGTCCCGCCGTGCTCAATGCCCAGCGCCATAATCTCCCGCACCGCCGCATGCAGCCGCTTCACCTCCGCGGCCGTGAGCGAACCCGCCAACCGCGCCGGGTGAATCCGAGCCAAATGCAGCGATTCGTCGGCGTAAATGTTGCCCACCCCGCTCACCGTCGACTGGTCCAAAACCACTGCCTTCACCGGCGCGCCCTTGTGCCGCGCTAGCACCGCCCCCAGATATGTGGCGTTAAATTCCGGCGCTGCCGCCTCCGGCCCCAGCCGCGCCACCAGCGGGTCACGGCCCACCTCCGCCGTCTCCACCAGCTTCACCCAGCCAAACTTGCGCTGGTCGTTAAAAAACAGCCGGTCCCCACTGGCAAAACTAAACACCACCCGCGTCGACCGGTCCGGCAACGCGTCCCGCATACTCTCGCTCGGGTGCCCGCCGGCAAACCGCTCCCCATCAGCTTTTACCAGCACCATTTGCCCCGTCATCTTCAAATGAAACATTAACGTATAACCAATGCCCAACTCCACCAACAACACCTTGGCCCGGCGCGCCAAATGCTCAATCTTCGCGCCCACCACAATCTGGTCCACCAGCCGACGCGGAGCCGGAAAGCTCCGCTCATTTAGCACGTCGACACCGGAAATCTCCTGGCCCACGATTCCCAGCTCCAACCCCCGCCGAATTGTCTCTACTTCTGGTCCTTCCGGCATATGAGACCAGTCTATCATGTACCCAAACGTTTGCGCGCCCGCTCGGCCAAGGCCTAACTCCGCGCCCCAAGCTCAACCCCGCTTACGCGCCTCCTGCAACTGCCACGCCCGAAAATGCGCCCATTCCGTAATAGTCGCAAGCACCGTCTCCTGGGCATACTTCTCCGACTGAATCGGCCGGAAATCCTCTTCGCGCACCGCCGCCGCGTTCGTAGCTAAAAAGTTCTCCAGCAGTACCAACTCGCCGCCTCGCCGCCGCACGCTTTGAATAGAGTACACCCGGCGCGTGCCGAACTTGCCCTGTTTATCGTGCTCATACTCAATCCGCGCCACCTCGTTCTCCGGCGCCAGGTCGGGGTTCAAGACCGCCAGTCGGCAGATATTGGCTAACCCGTCCTTCTCGGTCGCATCAATCGTAATTTGCTTGCCCACCACCAGCCCGCCCGGCACCCGCAGGCTCACCGTGCGGTCCGCCGGCTCCGCGTCAATGGCCTGCGCCGCCGCCGTCACAATGGCCTGCACGGTCTCGGGCAATAGCTGGTCAGAGTTTGCCGCTGCGTCGCTCATAACCGCTAAACCTCCACCAGTTCAACACCAGCAATTCGTCCAAAGTCCGCGTCAAGTGTCAACACCGGCAGATCCAACTCCCGCGCCATCGCCGCGATCCACAAATCATTGCTCCCCACCGGCCTGCCGGCTCGCCGCTGCTGGGCAAAAAAATCCGCAAATCGTTGGCTCATTGATACACTCACTAATCCCACCTCCACATTTGGCGCGTCCAAAAATCGCTGTAGCAAAGCCTCATTTTCCTCCGTTCGGCTCCCCACCGCAAACCCAGCCCGCAGCTCACCCACCACAATCACCGGCACCGTAATCGCGCTATCCGGCACAATCCACGACCGCAGCCGCCCGTCTCCCCGGTTAAAAGCCGAGTACGCGCTGGTATCCAAAACAAAGCTTACTGCCACAGTTGCTCGTCCGGCTCCGACAACTGCTTCACCGCGTCATCGAAACCGTCGCCCAGCGTTTTGGCGCCAAACAGCCAGTCAAAATTCAACGGCGCGCCCTTGGCGCCCAGCGTTTGCCGAGTCAGCGCCTCCACTACTGTGCTGTTAAAGCTCTGGCCAGTCTGCCTCGCCCGCTTGCGAATCACCCGGTCGACCTCGGGAGGGATATTACGAATCGTATATTGGATTGCATTCATGTATGCATTGTATACATGAAACTCAGCTTAGTCAAACAAGCTACAGCTCCCCCCAATTCACCCCCACAGCCGTATCTACCGCCAGCGGCACGCCCAGGTCAATCACCCCCTCCATGGTCTCGCGCATCATCTCGGCCACCGCCTCGGCCTTATCCGCCGGGCACTCCACAATTAGCTCGTCATGAATTTGTAGCAGCATTTTGGCATCGCCCCACTCGCCGGTGTCCAGCTTTTGCGTCACCGCGATCATCGCCAGCTTATAAATATCGGCCGCGCTGCCCTGAATTGGCACATTCACTGCCACCCGCTCCTCGGCCTGCCGCACCACGAAATTATTGGTCCGGATCGCCGGGCACGGGCGGCGGCGGCCAAAAATTGTCGCCGTATACAGCTCGTCGTGTGCCATCGTCTTAGTGGTCTCAATCCATGCCTTCACTTTCGGCCGCACCTCAAAGTACCGGTCAATAAACTCCGCCGCTTGCTTCATATCCATCCCCGTCGCCACACTCAGTCCATGCGCGCTCATGCCGTACAGCACGCCGAAGTTAATCGCCTTCACGGCCGACCGCTGCTCTTTCGTCACCTCATCCAACGCCACCCCGTAGAGCACCGACGCCGTCTGCTGGTGTAAGTCGATGCCGTCACGAAACGTCTGCATCATTGTCTCATCGCCCGCCATGGCCGCCGCCACCCGCAGCTCAATCTGCGAGTAATCCGCGCTCACCAAAGCCCGGCCCTTGGGCGCCACAAAGGCCGTCCGGATCTCCCGCCCCAGCTCCGTGCGCACCGGAATATTCTGCAAATTGGGGTTATTTGAGCTCAGCCGCCCGCTCGGCACCAGTGCCTGCGAGAAATTCGTGTGCACCCGCCCGTCGGCCGCCACCTGCTCCGGCAGCGCCGTCACGTACGTGTTCATCAGCTTCGTCTGCTCACGGTACTGCATCACCAGCTCCACGATCGGGTGCGCCGTCCGCAGCTTCTCCAACTCCGCCGCCGCCGTGCTCAAGCCCGTTTTGCCCTTCTTCACCCCGACCGCCGACAAACCCAGCCGCGCGTACAAAATCTGCCCCAGCTGCGCCGGCGAATCGATATTAAATTCCTCCCCCGCCTGCTCGTAAATCTGCTCCTTGAGCTCCCCGATCCGCTTCGATAACTGCTTCCCAAATTTAGCCAAAAACTCGGTATCCAGCTCAATCCCCACTAGCTCCATCTCGGCCAAAATCGAAACAATCGGCCACTCCACCTCACGCGCCAGCCGCTCCATGCTCCAACCCCACTCGTTGGCCTGCGAATACTCGTGCAACTGTTCCCTCAGCCGCACATACAGCCGCCAGCTCATATCGGCATCCTCCGCCGCATAGGTGGTAGCCTCTTCGATGAGCGTCGTATCAAACGTCGTCTGCGTCTTTTTATCGGCGCCAATCAGCTCCGTTATCGGGACCATTTCGATTCCCAGCTCGCTATAGGCCATATCGTCGAGCGATTGCGACCGCCCCGCCGAATTTAGCAAAAAGCCCGCAATCATCGTGTCAAACGCGATCCCCGCCGTCTTCACGCCATATTTGCGCAGCATCTCGTAGTCAAACTTAAGATTATGGCCGACCTTGCCGATCTCCGGGTTCTCCCACACCGGCTTAATTGCCCGAATCACATACTCGCGGTCCAGCTGCGTACCCTCCTTATGCCCCACCGGAATGTAATATGCCGTGCCCTCCTTGAACGCCACGCTAATGCCCACCAAGTCCGCCGTCAGCGTGTCTACCCCAGTTGTCTCGGTATCAAACGCAAACACCGACTGCCGCCTGAGCGCCTCCACGAGCGCTGCTAGAGCTGGGATCGTCTCCACCGTCACATACTTGGCAGTCTTGAGGTGCTCCCGCTCCTTCTTCGCCGTCTCGCCCGTATCGTCACCAAACAGCGACAACGACCCGCCCGCCGCCGCTTTCACCACCGCCTCTGGATCCTTACCGCTCTCCACCGCCTCCAGCACCGGCAATTTCGCCATCAAGCTCCGAAACTCTAATTTGCGAAACAAATCCTTCAAATGCCCATAATCGTGCGGCCGCAGCTTCGCCCCCTCCAGGTCCAATTTCACCGGCGCGTCACACACAATCACGCTCAGTTTGCGGCTAAGATAGGCCATATCCTTCTCTGCCCGCAACTTCTCGCCCACCGAACCAGCCACCTCATCGGCGTGCTCATAAATACCGTCGAGCGTCTGGTATTCCGCGAGCAATTTGAGCGCCCCCTTCTCGCCAATCCCCTTCACCCCCGGAATATTGTCGGACGCATCCCCCACCAGCGCCTTGTAATCAATAAACTGCGCCGGCGTCAGCCCGTACCGCTCCTGCATCTTGGCCAGGTCATACCGCGTGGGCTCCAAGCCTCGCGGGTTAAACATATCCACCACCGTCGCCTTGTCGATCAGCTGCAGCTGGTCTTTATCGCCGGTGGCAATCACGATCTCCAGATCGCCCCGCTCTTCCGCCTGCCGCGCCAGCGTCCCAATAATGTCGTCCGCCTCATACCCCTGCAGCTCCAACCACGGCAAATTCAACGCCTCCACCAGCTCGCGGGTGTGCGGGATGTGGGCGTACAGATCATCCGGCTGCTTGGTACGCGTCGCCTTATATTCCGGATACCATTCCTTGCGAAACGTATCGCCGTTCTTGTCCCACGCCACCACCACATACGTAGGTTTGAGCGATTCCATTACCTTAAACATAATGTTCGCGAAACCCAGCACCGCGTTCGTCGGAATCCCCTCGCGCGTCGAAAGGTGAGGTATGGCGTGGTATCCCCGGTGAAACACCGCCGAACCATCAACCAGCACCAGAAGTGGTTTTTTACTCATGCCATCTAGTATAGTTGATAGGCTACAAAAATGAACCGGACGCACCATTCGGCATTGACGAAAAAGTAATACTCCATTACTATAGGTAATACCATGAAAACACAAGTAATGATTCAAACCACCAGCAAAGGACAAATGACATTGCCCAAAGCTGCCCGAATCCAGCTCGGCATTAAGCCCGGCGACACCGTAGCGGTGGTTATTAGTGATGCCGGCGTAAGCGTCGAGCGACCACCCACCCTCAGTGAAATTTGGCGTCTAACCAAAACCAAAACTACTTGGCCCGGCGATCAAGCCGCCGACAATCTCATCGCCCAAACCGTAGCCGACAACCACGCCCAACCATAATGCCCGACTCACCAGACCCCCAGCTTCGCCTGCTCGACACCAACATCGTACTGCGTCTCGTCATCCAAGACGTGCCGGCTCAAACCCAGCAAGCCGTCCGGCTTTTCGACACCGCCGGCGAACACAGCCTCGTTTTGACCGATATTGTCATACTGGAAGCCGTCTATGTGATGGAGAAGCTCTACCGCTATGAACGAACCACCATCGCGAGTTCCCTGCAGTACATCATTAATCACCCCGGCGTCCAAACCCAAGAACTCATTTGGAATGCAGCACTCGGGCTATACCAAGAAGCCGCCATTTCCATCGCCGACGCCTATCTCTGCACTCTCGCCAACTTCGACCGCCAAACCTTGGTCAGCCTCGACCAGCGGCTGCAGCGCTATGCCAAAGTCGATGATCTAAATAATCCAAATGAGCTTTAGCTAAGCCACCTGCAAAATGTCTTTGGCCCGCTCGCCAATGCCAATGGGGTAGACGCCGTCAAAACACGAGGTCGAAAGCTTGCTTCGAGACCAGCCCGTAGCCTCAATCATACCGTCGAACGACAAGAACCCCAGCGACGCGGCCCCAATATGCTTACAAATCTCCGGCACGCTCAGCCGCGCCGCAATCAAATCAGACTGCTTGGGTGTATTAATCCCATAAAAATCCGGGTACTTCACCGGCGGGCAGCTCACCAGCACATGTACCTCGCGCGCCCCAGCGCCGTAGAGCATCGACACAATTTGCGCCGTGGTCGTCCCACGTACAATCGAGTCATCAATCACAATCACACTCTTGCCCATAATAACCTCAGGCACCGGGTTGAGCTTAATCTTCACGTCCCGATCGCGCAGCGCCTGAGTTGGCCGGATAAACGTCCGGTGAATATAGCGGTTTTTGATAAACCCGTGGTCAAACCGCACGCCGGAAGCCTGCGCGTAACCCAGCGCCGCCGGGATAGCGCTATCTGGCACCGGCACCACCACATCCGCCTTAATCGGAAACTCCTTGGCCAGGTTGCGCCCCAAGTTGCGCCGCACCTCGTTTACCTTGCGGCCCATCAGCAGGCTATCCGGCCGGGCAAAATACACATACTCGAAGATATCGAGGGCCATGCGCCCGGGCACGACCTGCTTCGATGTCACCCCACTAGGCGTTATAGACACCAACTCGCCCGGCTTAACGTCGCGCAAAAACGCCGCCCCCACCGTGTCAAAGGCGCACGTTTCCGAAGCAATAACGTAGCCGTCCTCCAACCGCCCGAGCGACAACGGCCGAATCCCGCACTCGTCCCGGAACCCCACCACCGTATCCGCGTCCATGGCCACACACGAAAACGCCCCCGTAAACAGGGGCCACGCTGCCTCGATCGCCGCCACTAGGGTCTTACCCTGGCGCACATAATAGCCAATCGCCGCCGCCATCATCTGGGAGTCGTTCAGGTGCGAATGCGGGACATTATGCGCCAAGAGAAAGGCCTCAAGTGCCGCCGTTGAGGGCAAATTGCCGTTATGGGCAAACGCGAACCCCGTTCCCGGGTCCAGTACCGGTTGTAAATGATCGACCCCACCGGAACCCCCGGATGTCGCATAACGATTGTGCCCGATCGCCAGGTTCCCCTTGAGCCGCTCCAGGTTACCTTCATCATACACATGGGCCACCAACCCCTCGCCCACATGCCGGCGCAACTCCCCCTTACTCGCGCTCACAATCCCCGAGCTCTCCTGCCCACGGTGCTGCAGTGCCCACAAACCGTAGTACGCTGTGCGCGCGGCGTCTGGGCTCCCCACAGCGACACCAAACACACCGCACTTCTCGTGTAACTCCTGCAACCAATCCCCTCCGCAACGTTGGTAGTAACCTATTCACCTATATGGTACGTCCCATCTGGCAATCAAACAACTCCAAAGTTTTCCGGCCCCCTCGTGTTGCTTGAGGGAGCCGGTGTAGTAGGGACAATTAATTTTTGGACCGCTCGGGTCGGTTGGCTAGAATGCCTCTTCGGCCAGGTCCATGAGGTCGAGCGTGGTGGACTCGATGATGCGTCGGTCGGCGCCGAGGCGCGGGAGCACCTCGTGGGCAAAGAACCTGGCCGCCGCCACCTTGCCCTGGTAGAAGGCCCGGTCGGCGTCAGAAACGTCACCGAGCAATGCCCGGAGCGCCACCTCGGCCTGCCGTTGCAGCAACCACGCCACCAGCACATCCCCAATGGCGAGCAGCGCTCGCCGCGAGTTGAGGCCGATCTTGTAGAGCTCGCGCGGGTCATCGCTCTGGGCCGCCTTAGCCCAATCCCCAAACAAGTCCAAGATCCGCCGAATCTCCACCAAAGCCTTAGCCAGCGCCACCCGCTCCTCCTTGAGCTGGCCATTGCCGCCCTCAGCCGTGATGAATCCCAGAATCTCGCCGGCCACGGCGTCCAGGGCGACCCCGCGATCCCGCGCGATCTTGCGAAACACCAGATCGAGGCTCTGGATGGCGGTCGTGCCCTCGTAGAGCGTGTCGATCTTCGAGTCGCGGACGTACTGCTCGATCGGGTAGTCCTGCAGGTAGCCGGAACCGCCAAAGGTCTGCAGCGACTCGGCGCCGAGCAGTTCGTAGGCCCGCTCCGAGCCGCAGCCCTTCACGATCGGCAGCAGCAGGTCGTTGACGCGACGGGCGATGTCCAGCGCCGCTTCGTCGCCGGCGACCTCGGCCACCCGCACGGCGTCCTGCCAGGAGGCAGTGTAGCACACGAGCGCGCGCAGGCCCTCGGCGTACGCCTTCTGCAGCATCAGCGACCGCCGAACGTCCGGGTGATGAGTGATCGTCACCCGCGGCGCCGTTTTATCGGTCTGTCGTGTGAGATCGGCGCCCTGCACGCGGGACTTCGCATACTCCAGCGCGTTGAGGTAACCGGTGGACAGCGTGGCAATGGCCTTGGTACCCACCATCATTCGCGCATACTCGATGATCTTAAACATCTGCCGAATACCGTCGTGAACGCCACCCACCAGCCAACCTTGGGCCGGCACGCCGTGCTGCCCGAAGGTCAGCTCGCACGTCGTGGAGGCCTTGACCCCCATCTTGTGCTCGACGTTGGTGGCGAAGACGCCATTGCGCTCGCCGAGCGCACCGGTCTCGGGGTCGAAGCGGAACTTCGGCACGATGAACAGGCTCAGGCCCTTGGTCCCCGAACCACCGGCACCCGGCGTATTCACCGGACGGGCCAGCACGTAGTGGACGATGTTCTCGGCCAAATCGTGCTCACCGCTCGTGATGAAGCGCTTGACGCCCTCGATGTGCCAAGAGCCGTCCGGTTGCGGGATCGCCCGCGTGCGGCCGGCGCCCACATCCGAACCGGCGTCCGGCTCGGTGAGCACCATGGTGGACGCCCAGCGCCGGTCAATGAACAGCTGCGCCCAGCGCTTCTGCTCCTCCGTGCCGAGCCGCCACAGCGTACTAGCGAACGTCGGGCCGCAGCCATACCACGCAATCGACACATTAGAGCCCAATACGAACTCCAGCATCGCCCACCACAGCGCCCGCGGCGCCGCCGTGCCTCCCAGCTCGGGCGGCACATCCATCCGCCAAAACTCTGCACCCATGTACGCGCCGTACGACTTGGCGAAAGCGGCCGACATCGTCACCGAGTGGGTCGCCGGGTCATACACCGGCGGCTCGCGGTCGGTCGTCAGGTAGCTCGCGCCCAAATCCTCCCCCGCCATGCGGGCCATCTCGGCCAGCACGCTGCGCGCCGTCTCGATGTCCATGTCCGGGTACGCCGGGCTGCCCAGCAGCCGGTCCACGCCAAACACCTCGAAGAGGTTGAACTCAAGATCACGCAGATTGCTCAGGTAGTGGCTCACGCCACCCACCTCCAAATGTCGAATTGCCCCCAGATGAGGGTAGGACTATTATCCCTATTTTGAGCTTAAACACAATCCCTAGGCCAAACTGCCGCCCCCTTTGGGCCACCAGCCTACATCTCGCCCTAAACCGCCAGGCGCCTAATCGTCAGCCCCGGCACCGCCACCGCGATGAGCTCCGCATCATTAGTCCAAAATTCGTCCGCGCCCGCGCTCAACGCCGAAGCCAAATGCAGCGCATCCAACGGTTTGAGCTTCTTGCCATTTGAAGCCAACAATCCCGCCGCTCGGGCCGCCACGTCTGCGTCCACGCTCACCCACCACAATCGCTGGAAGCTGGTCAAAAATTGCTGGGCCAGCCCAGCCAGCTCCGGCGACGCCTCCAGAGGTTTGCGCAGCACCTCCATCACCACCAGCTGCGATGCCACAAACTCACCCGCCAGCTCGCATTCACTCAGCAACGCTCGAGCCCGCTGGCTCAGGTCAGCTTGACCGTCCAGTGCATAAATGAACACATTCGAGTCTATCGCCCGCATCCGCTACTCGTCCTGATCGCGGAGGCCACGAACATATCCCTCAACCGACTGGCCGCCACCTTCCCACAGCCCGTCCAAAGCGCCGTAATAGTCCTCCGGCCGCCGGCCCACGCTCAGCACCAGCTCACGTTTGCCCACACGTTCAAGCACCAGCTTACTGCCCGCCCGCACGCCCAGTTTATCGCGCGCGCGCTTCGGTAAAGTAATCTGACCTTTGCTTGAAATAGTAAGAGTTATATCTTTCATGCACCAAATATAAATCAAGCGCATACATAAGTAAAGCAATAATAAAAGTAAAGAAATTGTAAACAAACCTTATAAACTAAAAGAGACCCATTACGGGTCTTTTCTAGTTACTCTCGAAGAGTCCCGGCAAGCCTCTAGCTACCGCAAATAATCCCGCAGCTTCTTGCTCTCACGGTGCTTGCGCAGCTTGGCGAGCGCCTTGGCCTCAATCTGGCGGATGCGCTCGCGCGTCACGCCAAATTCCTGGCCCACTTCTTCCAAAGTGTGCGAACGGCCGTCTTCCAGGCCAAACCGCATGCGCAAAATCTTTTGCTCGCGCGGGGTCAACAGCTGCAGGACGCCGTTCACATGCTCCTTCAAGAGCTGGTGCGTGGCGGCCTCTTCCGGCGTCAGCGAGTCTTCGTCGGCAATGAAGTCGCCGAGCTGCGAATCCTCTTCCTCGCCCACCGGGGCTTCGAGAGACACAATATCCTGCTTGATTTTTAAGATGTGGTTCACCTTCTCCACATCCATTTCCATCTCGGCAGCGATCTCCTCAGGCAGCGGCTCGCGGCCCAATTCCTGCACCAACCGGCGCTGGGTTCGGATGAGCTTATTGATCGTCTCCACCATGTGCACCGGGATGCGGATCGTGCGTGCCTGGTCGGCGATGGCGCGGGTAATGGCCTGGCGAATCCACCAGGTGGCGTAGGTCGAAAACTTGTACCCCTTGGTGTAGTCAAACTTCTCCACCGCGCGCAACAGCCCCGTGTTGCCCTCCTGGATGAGGTCGAGCAAGTCCAACCCGCGGCCGATGTATTTCTTGGCAATCGACACCACAAGCCGCATGTTAGCCTCGGCCATCGCGTCTTTCGCCGCCTTATCGCCGGATTCAATCCGCTTGGCCAGCGTCACTTCCTGCTCGCCGGTCAGCAGCGGGATCTTGCCGATCTCACGTAAGTACAACCGCACCGAGTCGTCGGCGATGTCTTTAATGTAATCATCGCTCGTGTCGGGGGCCTCTTCGTCGTCCTTGTCCCAGATTAGCGAGTCTTTTTGGTCGGTAATCTCAACGCCCTGCTCCAGCAGCGCGGCATACAGCTCGTCGAGCTCTTCCAGATTCTCCTCTGCCTCGGGCAGCACGCCGGCAATTTCTTGCTGCGTCACATAACCCTGCTCCTTGCCCTTGGCAATCAACCGTTCAACTTCGGGCGAATACCCGCCGGTACGCTCTAAAGTCTCCTCATCAACAACTTTTTTGGCCAAAATTGGTCCTCCTCTTTGCAACAAACCACACGCCGCCAACGGGTTTGGCTTCGTGCGTGGTTACTCTTATATCTGTTCATTGGTTACGAATCGTTCGGTCGGATCTGCAGCCTCTGCTCAGGCCGGGTTCACGGTCGCTGTGGTCTGCTAGACAATGGGCCAGGCGAACTCCTGCCCACATCAATAACAAGTATCATATTACCGCAATCGGAGTGGCGCGTCAAAGTCTGCCCCTGCGTTCCGTCACCCCCCGTCGCGACCCGATCATGCCGATCCGCGCAGCTTCACGCCTCGGCTTGGATAATGGCCTGGTATTCGCCCATCAATTTGGCCACCGCTGCTTTGTCGTCGCGCGCCTCCGCCTCCTGAATCTGTCGGCTCAAGTCCTTTTTGGTATCGGCATTGGCGCTCAGCAGCACCCGACGGGCCAGCGCAAACGCCTCAAAGTGCAACGACGCCTCGGTGAGCCCGGCGAATTCATTCTCGGCAATGAGCAGGAGCTGGTTCACATACACCCCGTATTCGCCCACTTGCCCCACGATCGCCTCGCCCGAGGCCTCCTTGTGCTCTCGCATCGCCTCAAACACCGTAGCCCGAGCCGGCGCCGAGAAATGCTTGGCCGCCAAATCATCCAAGCACACCCGCACCAACGGGTGCGCGAGCGTGAGCCCCAGAAACGACTCTTCCAGCTGCACCCGCCCGCTGGGCTTGCCCGCCGCCTGCACCACCGCTCGGCGCACCGGCTCGCCGCCTTGCACCCCAGAGGTTTTGACAGCACCCTCATTCGATGTCATTGCATCCTTGTCGATCTTGGCCTTCACCGCCTCCTCGCTCGTCCCGGTCTTGGCGGCCAGCAGCTTAATGTAGTGGTCCCGCTCCACCGGGTCCCCCAGCCGCCGTAAATTCGCCGCCAGCCGGTCCGTGTAGCCCCGCTTGCCCACCGCGCTCGTCAGGTCAAAATCCTTCTCAAACCGGTCAAACAAATAGTCCACGATGTATTTCGCGCCGGCAATCCGCGTGCGCCACTCCGCCACATCCGTTGAAATGAGCTCGTCCGCGTCCTTCACCCCCTCGGGCATCTCCACCATCCTCAGCGTCAGCCCCAGCTTCTGCCCGATCTCAATCGCCCGCTCGGTCGCAGCAATCCCCGCCCGGTCGGCGTCAAACGACAGTTTAATGTTCTTGGTGAGCTTCGAGAGCGTCCGCAGCTGGTCCAGCGTTAATGCCGTCCCGCTCGACGCCACCACCTGGCGCACGCCCGCCTGGTGCGACGCGACTACATCCATATTGCCTTCCACCAGCACCACCTCATCACTGGAGCGGATCGCCTCCTTGGCCAAATGCAGCCCAAATATCGCCTGCGACTTGTCGTACAACGGCGTTTGCGGCGTGTTCAAATACTTCGGCACACCGTCATCGAGCACCCGCCCCGTAAAACCCACCGGCCGCCCCTCCCGATCGCAAATCGCAAACATAATCCGTCCCCGAAACAGGTCATAAATCGTGTTCCGGCCCTCCTTTTGCCCCGCCAAGCCCCCCTGCAACAGCTCCCGTTGCGTAAAACCCTTCTTGGTCAAAAATTCCGTCAGCGCCCCCCACGAATCCGGCGCATATCCTATCTGGAAATCCCGCACCGTCTCCCGCGTGAGATGCCGCTTCTTCACCACGTACTCAAGTGCCCTCGGGTTCTGCGCCAAACTCGCCTGAAAATACTTCACCGCTAGCTCATGTGCCTCATGCAATCGCTCGCGCATCTTCTTGGCCGCGCCGTCATCGCCCCCGCGGGCTTTGAGCTCCACCCCAGCCTTGCGCGCCAACATCTCCAGGCACGTGCGAAAATCCACCCCCTCCATCTTCATCACGAAGCTAAAAATGTCGCCACCCTCACCGCAGCCAAAACAATGGTAGATGCCCTTCTCCGGGCTCACCATAAAGCTCGCCGACTTCTCCTCATGGAACGGGCAGGGCGCCTTGAGGTTCCGCCCCGCCTGCTTCAAGGGCACGTAAGCCCCGACCACTTCCGTGATCTCCAGCCGCGATTTTACCTCGGCAACCTCATCCATGCCCTAATTATACGCCCCATCGAGAATGATGCGAACAAAAAGCGAAAACCAAGCGCAAAAAAACGCACCCCAGGTATAAACCTGAAGTGCTCACACGGCCGAACGGCAGTGCCGGGGACCAACACGGCCCCCGGCTCCAGCTCAGCGGCCGCCGTGACGGTTGTCGAGAAGCCTCTTGCCAGCCGAGATGTCGGCGAACTCATCGGTAGCCTTGAACGCGGCCATTGCCGCCTCAAGTTGATCCCAGAACGATCCGGCGTCCCTGTCGTTGTCGACGTACGACTTAACCGTCGCAACGGCACTGTCGTACGTCTTCTTCGCGTCGAAATATGCCCTGTCCTGTGCCAACGCAACCACGCCCCTTTGGGCTCGGACGGTACACAATACGAAACGGATCCGTCTCGTATTGCACTTATACAAGCAAGCCACCCAA
Source organism: uncultured Candidatus Saccharimonadales bacterium (assembly GCA_964530365.1). Lineage (GTDB taxonomy): Bacteria > Patescibacteriota > Saccharimonadia > UBA4664 > UBA4664 > CAZGZY01. The sequence goes on along the minus strand of CAZGZY010000003.1, from coordinate 6,321 downwards.
ACATCAATGACAGCATCACCTAAGCCCGAAACCTCATCCGGCATAAACATATTTAGCAACCCGCATAGGCAATTTTTGGCAGTTTGTGCCAAAAATTGCCTATGCGCATGAACAGATGCACCGCTAGATTGAACCCCCGGAGAGACAAGCTCCATCTTCAACCGCATCGTTTTCCCAGCCCTCTTGACGCCCACCACCGACGCACTATACTTAACGTGTATGTTAAGTATTAACGACTTGGATACCGAATCCCCCCAGTTAGACAATGCTTTCGACGCCTTGGCCAACGCCAAGCGCCGGGGCATCTTGGGTACGCTGTCCTACCGTCCGGCCACCGTCACCGAACTAGCCGCAGAACACAATCTGTCGCTAGCGGCGATTCACCGGCACATTAGGGTGCTCGAAACAGCGGGCCTAATCCAGCGCAAAAAGGTCGGGCGCACCAATTTCGTGGCCATTAAACGAGATGCCCTGCGCACGGCTCAATCCTGGATCATGCAATACCACACCGGCTGGGGAACAGACGAAGAGACCCTAGAGAATTACATTAACCAAGCTCACCAGAGCAGATAAGGACCTTCATCATGAAAAACTATCTTTACGTCTACCACAGCGACGCCACCACCCCGCCCAGCGAAGAGGGCATGGCCGCCTGGATGGAATGGTTCAAAACCCTCGGCGAGAGTGTCGTCGATAGCGGCAACCCCATCATCAGTGGTACCAAAGCCAAAGCCGTTTTCAAAGACGGAGTTTCTAAGCTCGATGAAGACACCG
>CAZGZY010000003.1:0-5447 GCA_964530365.1 uncultured Candidatus Saccharimonadales bacterium | reverse complement strand
ACCAAAGCCAAAGCCGTTTTCAAAGACGGAGTTTCTAAGCTCGATGAAGACACCGTCGTCGGCTACTCGGTCGTGAAGGCCGAAGACCTCGACGAAGCCCTCAAGCTGGCTGCCGGCTGCCCGCTCTCCGACGCGCCGGGCTGCGAAGTTCGCGTCTACCAAACTTCCCCGATGTAGGCTAGGCCGAAAGGTTACTAAAGCTTAAATCCGGTTTTACCCGCGCAACGAGCCGGGCGGTCTGCCCCACAGACTTCCCGGCTACATTGCCGTCATTGGCAAAGTTCTCCATATCCTGTTCGCGATGGCCATCGATACCAAAGGTGGCAATAGCGCCCGTGCGTGCCGCCATCGCGCTAAGCACCGGCTCGGCCCGCCGCGCCGCACCGTTGAGCGGGTTACCCATGAGCTCCACACCGTCGATGCGGCCGTCGCGAATGAAGCCCTCGAGCATCATTGCGTTTATCTTGCGCTCCACGGTGTACCAGTGTGCCACAATCGCTACCCCGCCGGCCCCGCGGATCAAACCAACCGCGGCGTCCATGTCAATCGAGTATAAATAATCCACATAAACCCCCGGCACAAACGCGTCGTCGCTCAAAAACAGCCGGTATGGGTAGTCGCTCGCCGGCCGTTCCAGCATGTGCGCGTAATCCATCGCCACCCGGGCGCTTTGCACCGCCGCCAAAGCCATATCGGCCCGCAGTCGCTCAATAATCGCCGCGTTCTCGGGATGGGTGCTTAGCGCGCGCACGATATGCGGCCGCCCCACGCTCTCGCCTCCCGAGGCCGCCAAGCAATCATCCACGCTAATCGCAAACCCCAGCCCCTTGAGGTTGGCCACAATCCGCTGCATGCGTTCGCCCCGCGCCAAAACCGCCTTCCGGCAATGCTCCACTAGCGCCGTGTTCGTGGGGTCCGTAAATAACCCCAAAATATGCAAGCTGCTCGTTGGCCCACCGCCCAATTCCTTGGGCAGCCCGCTCGAAATCTCGCAGCCCAACAGCCACTTCACCGGCCCGTCATATTCCCGCAGTGCCGCCACCTCCGCCGCACTCGGCAACGTGTCGTGGTCGGTAAAGGCGATTACCCCATAGCGGTTGGCCCGCGCCGCCTTCAACACCTCCAGATAGGTTTGAGTGCCGTCGGACGCCGTCGTGTGGTTATGAAGTGATTCGTACATGTGTTGTAATTTTTACCTATCCGCTAGTCTATAAACAAATTTCAGTCCCGACCAATCTTCGGTCACCGCCGCCACCTTTACGTCCACCAGGCCCGCGGCCAGTCCAAGCTTACGCACCATAGTCTCATCCAACCCGGTATGCAACGGGGACGTTCGCTTGGCCCAACTCACCCACAACGTGCCGCCCGGCTCCAAATGCGCCGCCAAATTCGCCACCACCGCACTCAGCTGCTCCTCGCTGGTCGCGAAGTATTGGATAAAATCAAAGCGCCCGCCCAGTCGCGTCACCACCTCGGCCCGTTCGCCCAAGCCCGGCAACAGCTCCAAATACCCGGCCGGCGCGCGCATAATAATCGCTCGCGAGCCCGGCTTCACGCCCAGTTTATCGATTAAATTCTTGCTCGAATACCCTGCCATTGCTTTATCTTACCAGCTCGGCCAGGCACTACTACCCCAGGCTAAACCCCGACTATCGAGATTTAGCTCAGCTAGCGCTACCCAACCTCCGCCTCACAAGAGGTACTTCTCGCCTTGATGTCGCACAAGCCCCTCCGCCTCTAGCGCCACCAACACATCCGGCAATCGCTTGTCCGAGATGCCAAGCTCGGCCACCGTTTTCGCGCCTTGCACCAGCCGCCGCAGTACCTCGCCGCGGATCTGCCGCGCACTGCCCTCAAACCGCGACTGCACCGTGTAATGCTTGCTGCGGCGGTTTGGGTTTACCCCGCGCCTCGCCAAATCCGCCCCATAATCCATAAGCGCCCAATACCACTCCCGCGGGTGCTCCCGATCCAGCGCCGCCTCGATCAACGGCCGCAGCTCGGCATCCGGCACACCATCCGGGTACGCCCGGCACACCGCCGACGTATCCGCGAAGAACTCATGCAAAAACACCCGCCGAATGTTGGTCTCTATAAACACCGTGGGCTCGTTGTACGCGAACGCCGCGATGCTACCAGCCGTATTTGCCCCCACGCCGGGCAGCCGCACCAGCAGCGCCGAATCCCGAGGCAACTCGCCACCCCATTCGCGCACCACCGTCTGCGCCGCCGCCCGCAACCACAGCGCCCGCCGGTTGTACCCCAGCCCCTGCCACTGCGCCAGCACCTCGGCCACGCTCGCGGTAGCCAGCGCCCCAAAATCCGGCCAGCGTTCCAGCCACCGCGGCCAGCGCTCGATCACCCGAGCAACCTGCGTCTGCTGCAGCATCACCTCGCTCACAAACACCCCATACGGCGTCACGTTCCGCCGCCACGGCAACGGGCGCCCATGCTCGCGGTAAAACGCCCACACCCGCTCGCGAAAATCGGTCATTTGCCTCAGTGCCCCGGGGCGTACTAAACCCATCTGTTTTCCCCTGTCATTGCCCATATTATTGCAATTATCCACGTCAATAGTAAAATACACTCCGTCCGCTCAGCCGCCTTAACAGGAGGTGCCATGAACGTAACTGCAGCACCGAAGACCGGCCGTTTGCGAGTTGTACTCGCGGTAGCAGGAATCGCCGCATTTGCCCTCTTGGTAGTCGCCACGAGACCCAGCACCGGCGGCCGGACCGCGGAAGGCATCGTCGTCTTCACCGGCGACGTCTACGTCAACTTCAACGCTGGCGACAATCAAGTCGCCCTCAACAAACGCCTCAGCCCCGACAGCGACGAGGTGACGGAGGTCACCGACACCTCCACCGGCGCCCCCGTTAAGGCGTGGAAGTGGGACAGTGGTGTCGTAAACTGGGATGGCCATCGATCCTCTCTGTCGGTCAGCCGGTTCCCAGGAGACAGTAGTGTCCCGCTCGGGAGGGGCGAAATACTGCTAACTGGCTACCCTCCCTTCAGTTCGGGACCGCTAGAACAAGTTAAACCCATACAAGGAGTCTTTGTTGTAGCCCCCTAACAAACAACCGCCGACGTAACGAGCGGCCAGGAGCGGACCCGCTCAGACCCAACGCGGCACCGAACGCTCGCCGGAGGGGCGCAGATCCTTGCGTCCCTCCGGCGGGGCCCCTCACCTGAACCCAATTCTCACTCATCATTTTTCATCATTCCCTCCTTAAACCCTGGCGCAAACCGCTCAGATATGGTATGACAAAGCCAGCCCCACCCCGCGCGCAGCCACCAGACTGCCCGGATTTAAGGAGCACACCATGATTATGCCGGCCCGCCTTCGCGGTGTTGATACTGGATCACCGGTTGTTGCCCACATCAACTTCGAAAGCCACACTTGCACCGTCATCGAGTTCGACGACGGCCGTTTATTACATGTCGAGATCACCACTACCGGCGAGTTCTTCGCCCTGTACCACGACCGCAGCGACGGCGGGTACAGCGCAGCGGTGCGGCACCCGCCAATCCCGTTCCCCGGCGGCGATTCGGGTATCGACAGCAAGCGGTTCGTGGTAGAGGGCAACGTGTGCAACGCGCAGCCCTACCTCACCGCCGCTCTCGGCGCCGCCCGGCTCGGGGACCACAGCACGCTGACCTTTGCGCTGCTTCGGGCCCAAGCCGAAATCGACAGCGCCTAACCCGCTACCCCAACCCCCACGCCGCCCGGTCCACTCCACCCAGAGTTGGACCGGGCGGTCGCCACATTACCTCATGGGCTTACGCTTCAGCCGCCTCATCTTTCGGGTCAAACTTCAGCGCGCATGAGTTCACACAATAGTGCTTACCATTCTTCGCCGCCGGATCGCCTTCGAACAGATGTCCCAAATGCGCTCCGCAATTCCCGCACACAATCTCAGTCCGATGCATCCCCCATGAGTCATCCTCCCGTAGTTCGACTCGGCCTTGGCTGGCCTCGGCGTAAAACGCCGGCCACCCCTGCAACCCCGGTAGGGTGCTCTCAAACTGCGTGCCTGAGGCAAACAGCTCCTGGCCACACGCCGCGCAATGATACATTCCATCTCCCGGCGCCTTCACATATTTGCCCGACCACGGCGGCTCCGTTCCGCGCTGGCGCATCACCTTGTATTGCTCCGGCGTTAGATGCTCTTTCCAATAGTTATCCGGCAACTTCTTTAAATCTTCGCTCATCGGAGCCTCCCGTTCGTCCACCTAATTGTAGCGTGCAAAATGCCAAATATTCGAGTATAGTATCTCCGTCGCCGAAAAATTCACTTTCTAGAGCAAAAAGGATGTGATTGCATGGCGAGGATAGTGGTCGCAGTCCACCACAGCGACCTAGCGCCCAGTCGGTTAGCTGACGTTCTCGTCCGCTTCAGCTTCGGGCGTGACATTTACGAGATCGCGCTCACTGAAGCCGAGTGGCGGACCTTCCAGCGCAAGATGGGCCGGTATGTAACGGCCGCGCGGAGAACCGGCAAAGACAGGCGCGTCACCGTAACCCGCGTCACGCTTGCGCCGGCGCTCGCCAAGCTGCTGTTCCCGGCCGCAAAAAAGCCGCGAGCGGCGGCCCCCGCCAAAGCGGCTCCCAAAGCCGCCGGCACCCGGCCCCGTGCGCCCATCGACAAGGCGCAAGCCAGGGCTATGCGCGACTGGGCCATCCGCACCGGATGGAAAGTCCCCACCACCGGGCGGCCGGCCAACGCGCGCACCCCGGTTAATGCGGCGCTCGTCGCGGCTTTCAACGAAGCTCACCCGCCCGCAAAGGCCGCCAGCCCGACCAAGGCCGCCAAGAAGCGCACCACCAAGTAACCGCCCCGCGCGTCCCTGGCGACGCACCACCGGCCCCGCCTCCGATCCTGGAGGCGGGGTTCGCCATAGGTGAAGAGTCATGTTCAACTTAAGTTGAACATAGCGCCACTCAGTGCTATCATCAAACTATGATTTCCCCGCGCACCACCAACACCAAGCTCATCCGCCAAGATCTGGTGGGCTTTTTGCGCAGCCTGAGCGACGGCCAACCAGTCACCATTCTCTACCGGTCCAAGCCGCTCGTCACCCTAGTAGCCGAACCCCCCGAGCCCACCTATCAAGCCGCCGACGCTGGCACTCCTGCCGCCATCCGCCGCTCACTCGCGCTGGTGCGTAACCTCACACCGCGACCGGTCCAGCTCGACCCCCATAAGAGCTTCAAAGAGCTCTACGACGAAACGCGCTCGCTGTGATCCTCCTCGACGCGAACATTCTCCTGGAGGTCCTCATCGCTGGCCGACCGCGCACCGAAGAGGTACTCAATTGGCTCGAACGCAACGAATCTCCTTGCTGCATCAGCATGCTCACGGTCCATCTGGTGCTCCACTTTGGCCTGCGCGACGGGCTAGATATCGACACGCTCCAAACCTTCCTGGCCGACTATTCCAAAAGAT
>CAZGZY010000002.1:20867-32076 GCA_964530365.1 uncultured Candidatus Saccharimonadales bacterium | reverse complement strand
CCTCAGACCTCGTGTGCTAGCTCGTGGACTAGGGGCGGGGCCCCGGCCCCACCGCAGTGGGGAACGGGGCCCGGCCTTCCTCGAGGGTTTTTCACCCCGGAGAAGGCGATGGGCTGGTGGCCGGTATGGGTTCGCCGCAGCCAAACCACCAGCTATTGGTGATGGCCGGTTGGTCGTCCACCTGTTGCCGCTGAAATGTCGGGATCTTGGCGATCCCGTTGACCACGGGGTAGTACACGAACTGCCCCTGGTCATCCGAACCCGCCGCCTTGGTGAGCACGGTCCCGGGCCCGCCCTCCAGAACGACCCACACACCTGCGGCGTCGGCCTTGACGTTCCAGTCAAACCGCCCGGCGTCGCCGCCGTAAGGGCGGAGGGCTGGGAAGGTTTGGCCATCCCATTCGGCCCCCGCGTACGTAGTGGAGCCGCATACGGTTCGTGGGGCCACGGGCGACGAGTCGTTAGACGACGAGCCGCTACCACAGGCGGACAAGGTGCCGGCCAGAGTCATGGCGGCCAGTACAGCCGCCAGCCTCGTTAGTCGTGCCATTTCGCACTCCCTCACTCGAATTGTGTCGACGACTGCCGCATAGTATGCCATACCAGAGCCCGAATCTCAAGACCCAGGCAGAGCTTGTTTCGGCTCTGAGCCTTACGCGAGTGCATCAGGGATTATTGATACAATGTATCAAAAATTACCGAGGGTGAAAGTCTAGGGTACGGAGTCACGGCAACATTTTGAGGCTGAGGGTTAGCCGGTTATTGACGCTTGGCCGCAAAGATACCACTAAGCGCGGGCGGCCAAAGCCTCCAAGATTTCGGCCGTCACACCATCGCGCGATTTTGACCCATCCACCTCCACGAGCAGGCCATGGCGCCGGTAGTACTCAATTACCGGCAAGGTCTTGTCGCGGAATTTAGCCAGCCGGTTCTTCAAAACCGCGCGGTCGTCGTCGGCGCGGCCGTCGCGGTCGTGCAGCGCTTTGGCCGCCTCAAACCGCCGCCACACCTCCGCCTCGGATAACTCAAGCAACACCACCGCGCGCAGTGGGTGGCCGGAGGCGGCCGTGGCGTGCACAATGGTGGCTTCCTCGCCCTCGGAGCGTCCCACCGAGCTCAAAATCAGCGGTTTGTCGGCAAATTTGGCCTGCGACAAATAGGGGAGCAGCATCTCCAAATAAAACTCATGCGGAATTAGCCCGCCGGCCGCCAGGATGGCCTTAATTTTATCCGGTTCCCGGTGGCTGCGCAAAATGTCGCCCCCGCCAATGAGTTCGCCGCCAAACAGCTCCGCCAGCTTGCGCCCCTGCGTGTCCTTGCCCGCAAACGGCCGCCCAAACACATTCAGCGAACCCGCCCCCAGCCAGCTCGAAATCTTGCGCAATTGGACATTCATTTCGTAATTATAACCCAACCTGCGTATGACGCTTGTGATTGTAATCCTATCCTTCGAAAGTGCTTATGCTGTAGTATAGGGTGGCCTATTTAACCTGGGGAAGAAAATGTACAAACACATCAAGTTCTTTAAAGACGTAACCCTGTCCGACATCCCCCAGGTTGGCGGTAAAAACGCTTCGCTAGGCGAGATGGTGCGCCACCTTGCGCCCAAAGGAGTCAACCTGCCCAACGGTTTTGCCACCACTGCCGCTAGTTACTTTTACTTCCTCAAAGAAACCGGTTTGCAAGCCAAAATTGAACAACTCTTGAAGGGCCTCAAAGCCGGCGACGTGCGTGAGCTCGAAAAGCGCAGCGCCAAGATCCGGGCCGTCATTGTGAAGGCTAAGCTCCCCAAGGGCTTCGAAGACGAGATTCGCCAAGGCTATCGCCAGCTCAGCAAAGAGTGCGGCCACGGCGAGCTCGTTGTGGCGGTGCGCTCCAGTGCCACGGCCGAAGACCTGCCCAACGCGTCATTTGCCGGCCAGCAGGAAACTTACCTCAACATCAAGGGCGAAAAGGACGTGCTGCTCGCCACCAAATCCTGCATCGCCTCTCTGTTTACCGCTAGGGCCATCGCCTACCGGGTCGAAAACAAGTTCGCGCACATGAAAGTGGCGCTCTCGGTGGGCATCCAACAGATGGTGGCCGTGCGCTCGAGTGCGGCCGGCGTCATGTTCACCATCGACACCGAAACCGGCTTCAAAAACGCCGTCATTGTGACCTCCATTTACGGCTTGGGCGAAAATATTGTGCAAGGCCGGGTGAGCCCGGACGAATTTACGGTGTTTAAGCCCACGCTGGCCATCCTGAAGCGCAAAGTGGGCGAGAAGAAAATGAAGATGGTCCCCGTAGCCGGCTCAAAGACCAAAAACGTAGCGGTCTCGCGCGAAGACCAAGCCCGCTTCTCGATCACCGATGCTCAGGTGAAAACCCTCGCGAAGTGGGCCATCCTCATCGAAGAGCACTACAAGCGACCCATGGACATCGAGTGGGCCTTAGACGAAGACGACCACCAGCTCTACATTGTCCAAGCCCGCGGCGAAACGGTGCAGTCGCGCCGCAACGTGGACGTTATTGAAGAATTCAAGCTCATCGGTAAGGGCAAATTGCTCACCAAAGGCACCAGCGTCGGCAACAAAATTGGCACCGGCCGCGCCAGCAAAATCCTCAGTCTCGACGACATTGCCTCTTTTAAGCCCGGCGACGTCTTGGTAACCGAAATGACCGACCCGGATTGGGTGCCGGTAATGCAGCAAGCCAGCGCGATTGTGACCGACAAAGGCGGCCGCACTTGCCACGCCGCTATCGTCTCCCGCGAGCTGGGCGTGCCGTGCGTGGTGGGCACCGGCGATGGCACCGCAAAAATCGCCGACAAGACGCCCATCACCGTATCGTGCGCCGAGGGCGATGAAGGCTACGTGTACGCCAAAGCGCTCAAGTTTGAGGTCAACCGCACCGACGTCAAGAATCTCAAGCGCCCGCACACCAAGATCATGATGAACATTGGCTCGCCCGACCACGCCTTTGCCTACTCCATGATTCCAAACGACGGGGTGGGCCTGGCTCGCGAGGAGTTCATCATCGACTCGCACATCAAGATTCACCCGCTGGCCCTGCTGCGCTTCGACGAAATCACCGACAAACCGACCCGCCAGGTTATCAACGAGCTCACCGCCGGCTACGACAACAAAGCCCAGTATTTCATCGACAAGCTCACCGAGGGTATTGCTACCATCGGCGCCGCGTTTTATCCGCGCGACGTCATCATCCGCTTTAGCGACTTCAAGACCAACGAGTACGCCGGCCTCATCGGCGGCAAGCAGTTTGAGCCGCTCGAGAACAACCCGATGATCGGCTGGCGCGGGGCGAGCCGCTACTATTCCAAGGAGTACCGGCCAGCCTTTGAGCTCGAGTGCAAAGCCTTCAAAAAAGCCCGCGACGAAATGGGGCTGACCAACATTAAAGGCATGGTGCCGTTCTGCCGTGACCTCACCGAAGCCCAGAAAGTGCTCGACATTATGGCCAAAAACGGCCTCAAGCGCGGCAAAAACGGTTTCGAAGCCTACGTGATGATCGAAATTCCCTCGAACGTCATTTTGGCCGAGCAATTCGCCGACCTGTTCGATGGATTTTCCATTGGCTCCAATGACCTCACCCAGCTCACTCTCGGCGTCGACCGCGACAACCACACCGTGGCGCATGTGTACGACGAGAACAACGAGGCCGTTAAGCAACTCATCCGCCAGGTCATCAAGGTGGCCAAAGATAAGCACGTGAAGATCGGCCTCTGTGGCCAGGCCCCATCCGATTATCCGCAGTTCGCCCGCTTCCTGGTGGAGGAGGGGATCGACAGCATCTCGCTCGCGCCCGACACCATCGTCAAAACCACCATCGACCTATCCAAGCTGGAGGCTAAACTGGGCCGTTAGGTTCCGTCTGCCCGGCTGCTCGCCGCGCTAAATAATTGCAGGGTGGTGGGCCCGGGCGCGCCGAAGCGCCCCCAGGCCCACGGGCCAACGCCGTTACGGCGATGGGACCCCGACCCAACCGCTCGCCCCGTCCAGGTCGATGAACTGTCCCGGCGCGAATATCTGGCCGGCAACTCTCTGGCACAACTTGACCAAATTGGCCGGCGCCACATTCGCCACGGTTAGGTAGGCCGCCAAACTGCCGTCCGGCGCTAGAATGCGCAAAAACAGCAGCTCACTGTCGTGCACCGAGCCGGTATCCGGAACCGTCGGCGCAGTATAGGCGGTCACGCCGGAGACGCCGGGGTAGACCCAGATCCGCAACCTGGTAGCCGTAAACCCGGCGCCGTATCGCTTCTGGACGGTCCGCTGGACCCGTACGGCGTTGGTGGTGCTAGTATCCCCACCGGCTAAGGCGCCGACCACGGCTAGCAGTGGGTTGTCGGGCCCGGTATTGTCCAGGGTCGAGACGGGCTCCCAACCCGCGCGGGCCAACAGGCATTCGGGAACGTTGGGGATTGGCACGTGCAGGTTCGTCTCGCACGTTGGGCCCGGCCCGGCGCTGCGAGTGCTGTACAGGATGGAGCCGACGGTAGCCGCAGTAGCCACCACCGCAATGACCGCCACTAAGACGGCCCGTCTGCGCTTCACGCAATCCTCCTGGGTTGGTCGGGTCGAAACGGCTCGGACCATTTATTTATACGTCAATTATGTTAAAAGACAATAACAATTGACGAACTTAGGCCTACTTCCAACCGAGCCGAATCTGGCTGAGCTCCGCCGCCCGCCGCAAGGTCCGCGACTCCAGTTCAAGCCGCCGCCGGCCCCGTTCAGTCAGCTGGTAGGTTTTGCCTCCCGGAAGGCGCTCTATTAGACCGGCTTTGACCATGCTCGCCAGCGCCTCGTATAGCGTGCCATCCCGCAGGTAAGTTCCGAGCGTATCGCCGGTGATTTGCCGGCGAATGGACGCGCCGTTCTGCGCCTCGACTGCCAGGGCCAGCAAGATATAAAATTTGGTTGATTCTAGCGGGCCCATTTGTATCTCCTTTAAGTACTCCGCCGCCGAACACCTCCGCCGCGATCCCCGCCCCTCTGCACAGCGGCATTCCACGTATCTTGGCGCCCCATTCATCCGGGTACAATACCGGAATCCGGTGTTTCTGAGAATATTAACGCTCAAAAAAACCAAATTAACCGGATTCCGATGAGGGTCATTCACGCGCGTACCGGGAATGCCCAAATGCTCGTGAAGGCGGCGTGCCACACATCCTGTAAAAGAAAAATTTTCCAAAATCCGCTACACTGCAAGATGAACCAGTAATCCGAGGGCCTCATTTGTGACTAAAAAAACCGTCCGCGACATCGACTTGCAAGGTAAAACCATCTTCGCCCGGCTCGACTGGAACGTCCCCGTTGAAAACGGCGAAGTCACCGACCCGTTCCGCATCGAAGCCACCCGTGAAACCGTACAGTTTTTGCTCGATAAAAACTGCCGGATCGTCATCACCAGCCACCTCGGCCGGCCGGACGGCAAACCCGACCCCAAATTCAGCCTGGAGCCGGCAGCCAAAAAGGCTGCCCAACTCTTTGGCCGCCCCGTCACGTTTGTGCCGGATTGTGTTGGCCCAGAGCGTGACGCCGCCGTGGCCGCCGCCCAGCCCGGCGACCTAGTTTGCCTCGAGAACGTCCGGTTCCACCCCGAAGAAGAGGACAACGACCCGCCTTCGCCAAGCAATTAGCCGTCGGTTGCGACGTCTTCGTCTACGACGCCTTCGCCTCCTACCGCCCGCACGCCTCCACCGAAGGCGTCGCCCACATCTTGCCGGGGGTCGCTGGGTTCCTGGTAGAAAAAGAGGTCGACTACATTACGCAGGCCGTCGAGCACCCGAACCGCCCGCTAGTGGCCGTGATCGGTGGGGCCAAAGTTTCCACCAAGCTTGAAATCCTTACCAACCTTATCCCTAAAGTCGACGCGATGCTCCTCACCGGCCCCATCGCTAACACCTTCGCGCTCGCCCAGGGCCGCCCGATTGGCCAGAGCATCGCCGAGCGCGATATGGTGGGCGACGTTAAAAAACTCATCGCCATCGCCGCCACCGAAAACACCGAACTAATCATCCCCGAAGAGGTGGTGGTCTCAAAGAGCCTCGATAAGGCCAAAAACATCCGCACCGTCAAGCTCGATGAGCTCAAAGACGATGAGTTCATCTTAGACGCCGCCCCGTCCTATGCGGACCGCCTCAAATCCACCATCTTGGACTTTCTCGACTTCGACGGCAAATCGACCGTCATCTGGAACGGTCCCCTCGGCGTCACCGAAATGCCGGAGTTTCGCACCGGGTCGCGCGCCATGGCCGATGCCATTATTGCCTCCAAGGCCACCTCAATCGTAGGCGGGGGAGACACGGCCGGTTTTGTGAACGAAGAACACCTGGCCGACAAATTTACCTGGGTGTCCACCGGCGGTGGCGCTAGTCTCGAGCTCATGAGCGGCAAGGGGTTGCCCTGCGTCAATTCCCTTCAAGACAAATAGCTCATAAAGCATTAGTATAATGAGTGAAACGAGGGTTTTATGCAGCGTCTGATTGTCGGTAACTGGAAAATGAACTTGAACCCGGGTGAAGCGAGTATGCTGGTGCACCGCCTGGAAGCTAAAATTAAGCCCAACGCGAACACCGAGGTCGTAATCTGCCCGCCGTTCATTGACCTCTATCCGATCGCCAAAGATCTCGACCACAAGAAGCTTAAACTGGGTGCCCAGAATATTCATTACCTCGACCAAGGCCCGTTCACGGGTGAAATTTCCCCGGCCATGCTCAAGGGGCTCGTCGACTACGCCTTTGTGGGGCACTCCGAGCGCCTAGCCATGGGCGAGGACGACAAGCTGAACGCCAAAAAAGTGGCCGCCGCCATCCGCAACGACATTACCCCCATCCTCTGCGTCGGCGAAAGTTTGAGCGACCGCCATCACGGCCTCTCCACCAAAGTCATCACCGGCCAACTCACGGCCGACCTCTCCCAAGTGACGGCCGAGGACATCAAGGGCATGGTGGTTGCCTACGAGCCCGTCTGGGCCATCGGTGCCGGAACGCCCGCCACGCCTGAGCAAATCCGACCCTGTATCACGGCCATCCGTACCACCATCGAGGAACTCTACGGCGAAGCCGCCAGCGCCACCATCCGCATCATCTATGGCGCCAGCGTAGCCGCGGAATTTGTGAAGACCATTCTGAAGATCGAAGGTGTCGACGGCCTCCTGCCAGGCGGCGCTAGCCTCAATTATGAAGATTTTGCCAATATCGTGAAGCACACGCAGGACGCTTAAATAAGAAAGGGAACCCCCCGTGTTCGCAAGCCTCGCCGCCTCCGCCTTACTCGCCATTCAATGGTTGCCATTTCTGGCGCCGCCGACCCCGCCCAAAACGCCGCCAACCCCCCGTTACCAAGCCGTTTGCTCGGCCCCCGAAACCTCGGCCACAGCCTGCTTTGCGAAGGTCCGCACCCAAAGTGACGGGAGCGTGAAGGCTGCCGCCACCCCCAAGGCACTGCCCGCCGGCTACAGTCCCGCTCAACTCCGCGCGGCCTACGGCGCCACCACGGCCGCCCGCAGTTTGGCCGTCATTACCGCCTACGACAACCCACGCATCAAGTCCGACCTCGACACTTACTCCAGCGCGTATGGCCTGCCGGTAATGCCCAATTGCACCACCGCGGCCCAAACTGGTTGTTTTGCCAAGCTCGACCAGCGGGGTGGCACGTTTTACCCGTTCCCCAACCGCGGCTGGGCCTTTGAAGCCGATTTGGACGTCGAACTGGCCCACGCCATGTGCCCCGGCTGCCGACTGACCCTCGTTGAGGCCAGCTCGTCCTCCATTGCCAACCTCACCACCGCCGTCGACCGGGCTGTGACGGTGGGCGCGCAGGTGGTATCGATGTCGTGGGGCGCCGGCGAATTCGCTAGCGAACTCGGCTACGACGGCCACTTTGCGCCCGCCGGCGTGAGCTTCGTGGCCGCCTCGGGCGACTCCGGCTTCGGCACCTCGTGGCCGGCTGCCTCGGGCCACGTCATTGCCGCCGGTGGCACCACCCTCACGCTGGGCGCCACCGGCCGCACGGCCGAAGCTGTCTGGAACGGCACCGGTTCCGGGTGCAGCCTCTACGAGACCAAGCCCGCCTGGCAGACTGACACGGCCGGCTGCGCTCGCCGCACCATCGCCGATGTCTCAGCCGACGCCGACCCCGCCACTGGTGCCGCTATTTACTCCGGCTACAGCCCCTACGGCACCGGTTGGTTCGTGGTCGGCGGCACGAGCTTGTCGACGCCCATCATCGCCGCTCTCGTCGCCGAAGCCGCCCCCGCCGGCCAAGCCGCCCACCTCGCCAACCTCTACGCCGCGCTCGGCTCCGCCAGCCTCTACGACGTCGTCTCGGGCTCCAACGGCAGCTGCTCGCCGGCCTACCTCTGCCATGCCGGCGCCGGCTATGACGGCCCCAGCGGTGTCGGCGCCCCGATCGGCCTGGCCGCGTTCTAGACCCGATATCGCAATTCGGGGTTGACAATCACCGAACAAAAGACGAACATCAGGAAACTAATAGAGGTTTCCCCCATGACGAATCGTCTTGTCCGTTCGGCCCTGGCCCTTGGTTTAGCGCTTAATGTCATCCTGCCGGCTACCGGCGCCGCTTCAGGCGAATCGGCCAACTCTTGTGGCGAGCCCTCCGCCACCCGCGCCACTTGCTTCGCGAAGCTGCTATCGGCCCGCCCATCGGCCACCCCGACCGGCTACAGCCCGAGCCAGCTCCGGGCCGCTTACCGCGCCTCGAGCAACGGTTCTGCCAGACTAGCCATCGTTGACGCCTATGGCGACCCCGGCATAAAAGCCGATCTCGACACTTACAGTCGCACATTTGGTCTTCCGGTGCTCCCAACTTGTTCCTCTCCCGGACAGAGTGGCTGTTTTGAGAAAACCGACCAGAACGGCGGACAAAAGTTCCCTGTCTCAAATAGCGGCTGGGCGGTCGAGACCGCGCTCGACGTGGAGGCGGCTCACGGCATGTGTCCCGGCTGCCGCATTGAATTGGTTGAGGCGTCCACCGCTTCCACGGCCAACCTTCTCACGGCCGTCGACCGGGCCGTTCTATCGGGCGCCCAAATCGTATCCATGTCGTGGGGCGGCGACGAAACATCCAGGGAAGTAGCCTGGGACGCCCATTTCCAGCATCCGGGCGTTAGCTTCCTGGCCTCCGCCGGCGACTCGGGCTACGGCGTCTCCTGGCCGGCTGCCTCGCCTTCGGTTATCGCGGTTGGCGGCACGCATTTGGTAGCAACAGCCGCCGGGCGAGTCTCAGAAACAGCCTGGTCTGGCTCAGGGTCGGGTTGTAGCCGTTACGAGGCCAAGCCCACGTGGCAGCACGATGCCGCCTGTGCCCGCCGGTCCATTGCCGATGTCTCAGCCGACGCCGACCCGTCTACCGGCGCCGCCGTTTATTCCGCGCTCAGCCCAAACGGCTCCGGGTGGTTTGTAGTCGGCGGCACGAGCCTGTCGGCGCCGCTCGTAGCCGCGATGGACGGGCTCGCCGGCGCCGGCGCCCAGTCTACCGTCACGAGCCGTCTCTATGGTTCACTAGGCACTACTCGCTTATTTGATATCACCACCGGCAGTAATGGGTCATGCCCAAACTATCTCTGTAGGGCCGCCGCTGGTTACGATGGCCCGACGGGAGTCGGGGCCCTAAGCGGCCTTGGTGCGCTTTAGTTATCGCGTCTTACGCCAATATCGGCTAAAATGGGCTCATTGTCTTTAGCTAGGGGCCTCAGCCGTATGAACATAACACTGCAACCAGACGAATACCGTAAGCTCGTTGAGCTGGCGTACCTTGGAGAGTGGGTAATCAACGCCCACCACGACACCGAGTACCAAGACGATAGCGCGGGTAAGCTTCTCCAGCAGCTCTTAGCGGCCCATCCCCTAAAAGACGTTGGGCGCGATGAAGAGACCGGTGAACACTACATGGAGGATGAATGGGTTGAGCGTCTCTACGATGCCCATATTCTAGACTACGATGACCATGTGTTCTGGGACGAGCTCACCGAGCGCCTGGCCCAACGTGACCTTGCTAAAGAGCGCGGTGTCAGCATCGATGAAATCAACCGCGACGACGACCTCCTCGAACTCCGCCCCCTCGAAGAACGCTACCGGCTCGAGTTCGAAGAGCACGGCGTTGAGCGCCTCGATATCGCTGCCGAGTATTGAGCCGTACCATAAGAACTATGTGGTATGCTTGAGGCATGAAGTGCCCCAATTGCAGTAACGAAATGGTACACTCGCGGGCGGGCTGGTTGTGCGTCTCCTGCGGGCACGTTGAACCAACCACCATCGCCCCCATTTCAGACGCCAAAATTGCCACTGGCAAGGACTCCCATGACCAAATGCGGGACGCCCATAAACCGGCCGGGCCCGATAAAATGCCCAAAGTTGAAACCCCGCCCGCGGCCCCGGAGCCGGAGCCCGAGCCAGATACCACCCCCAAGTCCGAGTCAGACCCGGAGCCGGAACCTGTGTTGGCTCCGGATACCGACTCAGAGCCGGCCTCCGAGGCTGTGCCTACTCCGCCCCACCCCGCCGCTCCCTGGGAAACACCGGCCGCCCCATCCGCCGGGGCAGACGCCGCGCTCGAGTCCAAAGAGGAGCCTGAGCCCAAAGAGGGTAGCGAACCGGACGATAAGCCCGAACCCGAAGCAGAAGTTAAGCCCACCGAGGATGTCGAGTCGGACAAAACCGAAGCACCTGAGGAGCCGGCATCCAAGGAGCTCACTCTTGAGGAGCCTAAAGAGCCTAAGCCGGATGAGGAGTCCCAACTCGAAGACGAGGCCGAAACCGAGCCGGTTTCTCCGGCGCCAACTTCCGAACCGGCCGCAGATGACGCGCCCGCGCCAGAACCCGCGCCCGAACCAGAGCCCGCCCCCTCGGCCCCCGCAGTCGCTGCCGTGGCCGCTTCTACCCCTGCGAGTTCAGACTCAACAAAATTGCCGTTAAATGGCAAGCCGCCACTCACGCCGCACACCCACCCCCGACCGCTCAACACGCGGGCGGTAACGTTCATCGCCGGTCTCGCCATCGTAGCCGCGGTGATAGCGGCTGTCATATTCCTAGCGCCCACCGCCGCCAAGCCCGGGTCGCACCCCTTCCCCAGCCCAACTCCCACCCCCACTAAGTCCCCCAGCCCTTCCCCGAACCCCACCCCGCGCACCACCCCCATTGTCACCCCCCCCCCCCCATCAACTGCACCCAACCGCGACACCC
>CAZGZY010000002.1:0-20857 GCA_964530365.1 uncultured Candidatus Saccharimonadales bacterium | reverse complement strand
TATTCCTGGCGCCCACTGCCGCCAAACCAGGCTCGCACCCCTCCGCCCGCCCAACCCCCAGCCCCACATCAACTGCAGCCTACCGCGACACGCAGCGCCAGGCCGATCTGGCGGCTTACCTAGCGGCCTATAAGGCTGGCGCGAGCAACGGCTACTACGCGGTCACGCCCCCGCCCGTTTCGGTCAGCGCCACCGACCCCACAACCGCGCAACCATACGCGGTGAGTAAGGCCGTGCCGACCGCTGTTGGACAAATCCAATATTGGCCCGGCGGTAACTGCCATGGTGCATCCATCACGCCCGGCGCTAACGGCACCCGCTATCTCGCGCTCGTTATGCTACTCGACGACGGCAAGACCACCTACTGTCTCGACAACCGTTAACAATAGCTACCCCAGGAAAACTCGCATAGAACACGAGCTTTCCTGGGGTGAGTAGGTGGGACGGGGTTACTCCGGGAGCGGCGGGTCTCGGACCAACTTGATGGTACGGAGGAGGCGATCCGCCGGGCCCAGAAAGAAATGCCGGTTGGCGCACAAGATCGACACCATCCGAACGAGACCGGTGGTTGACCGGACTGGGTCGCGGGACGTGGCCGTGGTCGGCAGCCCACACTCCGGGCAATCAAACAGCTTCGGGCGCTCAAACAACATGGTACAAACACCTCGCCTCTCGGATAAGCCTGGGTGGTTTGGCTAACCTTATACGAGGGCCCGCCATTATGCAAGGAACAGGCTCGGGTAACCGGCAAATCCAAGATGAACCAGGGTCCAAACTACGGTATCATCAGATAGTGCATCCACTACTTTCCGAACTCAACGACCAACAGCGCGTCGCCGCCGTTACCATTGACGGCCCGGTGCTTATTCTGGCCGGCGCAGGTTCCGGCAAAACCAAGGCGCTGACCCACCGCGTGGCCTACATGGTGGCCGAGAAGCACGTTCCGCCGCTCAATATTCTAGCCGTTACCTTCACCAACAAAGCCGCCGGCGAAATGCGCGGCCGCGTCCTCAAATTGCTGGGTCAAAACCCCGAAAACCGGGGCTATTTCCCGTACATCGGCACCTTCCACTCAGTCTGTATGCGCTTGCTGCGGCGCGAAGCCACCGAAATTGGCTTAGCCTCAAACTTTCTCGTGTTCGACGCCGCCGATTCGCAGAGCGCCATCAAGCGGGCAATGCGCACGGCCGGCCTCGACGAAAAGCAGCTCACCCCCGGCCTCATTCATGGCCTCATCTCCAGCGCCAAAAACGAACTCATTGAACCGGCGCAATATGCCAAACTCGCCACCGGCCGAGCGCAAGACGCGGCTGCCAAGGTCTACCCCATCTACCAGTCGATCTTAAAAGACGCCGGCGCGCTTGACTTCGACGATCTCATTTTTCGCACCGTCCAAATGTTCAAGAATTATCCGGAAATCCTGCGTAAATACCAGGGCCAATTCCAATACATTATGGTCGACGAGTACCAAGACACCAACCACGCGCAGTACCAAATCATTAAATTACTCAGTGCCGGCCACCACAATATTTGCGTGGTCGGGGACGACTGGCAATGTCTCGTCCCGGGTAGTCTGGTCGAGACCAATTATGGCCCGAAAAAAATTGAGAACATCTCTTCGCAAGATTTAGTGTTATCCGCCGCCGGGTATGGCAAAACCAGCTTCTTTCCCGTTATGGCCCGCAAAAAGTTTACCTACACCGGCGAAATCATCACCATTAAAACCGCATCCGGGAAGTCGCTAACTACCACTCCTAACCACATCTTGTTCGCCAAGTGGGGCGTGAGCGACGCATATTTTGTCTATCTCATGCACTCTCAGGAAAAAGGCTACCGGATTGGAGTAGCAAAAGGCACGCGCTTCGACGGCAAGAAGCATGACACGGGACTAAGAGTACGAGCCAATCAAGAACGAGCTGACCGCATGTGGGTGATAAAAACCTGCAAAGACCGGTCCGAGGCGCTGTACTACGAGGCCCTATACGCCTATAAATACGGCATCCCCATGCTGGTGTTTCACGCTTTCGCCAACCGGTCGATGCATTTTAGCCAGGAGTATATAGATGCTATTTACAACGAAATAGACACCGAAGCCCACGCCCGCGTGCTCATGTCTGAACTCGGTATTATGTTTGACTATCCCCATTTTCTTCCACAGGCAACCATTCGTGGTAGTCGGCAGCGGGTGCATGTGAACATGGTGATGTTTGGTGATAAACGCGCCACTGTGCGAAGTCCGTGGTCGGCCAGTCGCATATCTGCCAACACAACTCATGCTGGTAGCCTGAAATTTTTTGAAGAGGTAGGGTACGCTGTCCGAAGTGGCCGAGCCGGAACATTCAGAACCGAAATCCATCAACTCGACTATGGCAACCTCGAAGAAATTATCGAAAGCCTGGTGCAAGACGATAAATCCGGCAGCCTACAGGTTAACAAATACGCATTCATGACTAACGAAAAGTTTTCATTCATGCCGGCCAGCCAGATCCACGCGGACATGATCGTGCCGGTTATTGATGGCACACAGGTTATAAATGACAAAGTTATATCAGTCACCCGACAGTCGTATTCCGGGCCGGTCTATGACCTAGATGTAGACAAAGTTCATAATTATGCGGCCGGCGGAATCATCGGGCACAACTCCATCTACTCCTGGCGCGGTGCCAACTTCCAAAACATTCTCGACTTCGAAAAAGACTATCCCGACGCCACCATCATCAAGCTCGAGCAAAACTACCGCTCCACCAAGCGCATTCTCGACGCCGCCCACGCCGTTATCACCAAAAACCGCGTCCGCTCCGACAAAAAACTCTGGACCGACCGCGGTGACGGCGCCGGCATTGGCATCATCAACGTCTACAACGAGATCCAAGAGGGCGAAACCATCGTCCGCAAGATCGAGGAACTTCGCCTGGCCGAGCGTCGCGAACTCTACGATTTCGCTGTGCTCTACCGCACCAACGCCCAATCCCGCTCCCTCGAAGAGGCCTTTTTGCGCTACAACCTGCCGTACAAAATCGTCGGCGGCACCCGGTTCTACGAGCGCAAAGAGATCAAAGACGCCTTGGCTTATCTGCGGTTCATCTACCAGCCCGACGACGTCGTGAGCTTCGGCCGCATCATCAACCTCCCGCCCCGCGGCCTCGGCGACGTCAGCCTCCAGCGC
This sequence comes from uncultured Candidatus Saccharimonadales bacterium, assembly GCA_964530365.1. GTDB lineage: Bacteria > Patescibacteriota > Saccharimonadia > UBA4664 > UBA4664 > CAZGZY01. Next base: position 17,691 of record CAZGZY010000002.1, on the reverse strand, counting down.
CTCGAGCAATGGCGCCTCGGCCAGCGCGTGCCCCTAGCGGGAGCCGATGGGGGTGGAGCGCAGGATGAACCGGCCGAAGACGCCGGTGCAGGTGGGGCGCAGGGGAGTTTGCCCGAACAAGCGGGCGCTGGTTCTGACGCGCATTCGGGTAGGCAAGGGGACCGCGTTCGTCCGCGTGAGGGGGAACTCCCCGTAGCAAATACCAGAACGCTATCACTCCTCGAAGCCTGCCGCCAGGCCGACAAAGTCCCCGGCCTTCAAACCAAAGCCGTCAACTCGCTCCAGCAATTCGCCCTGCTCATCGACGGCCTGCGCGCCGAAGCCGCCAAGCACCCGGTCGGCGAGTTACTCGGCCTCGTCATCAAACGCTCCGGTTACCTTAGCTTCCTCGACGACAACTCCATCCAGGCGGCCGACCGCATCGAGAACGTTAAAGAGCTGCTCTCGGTGGCCCAGGACCACAACGAGCTCGACCTCGAAGGCTTCCTCGAGGAGATTTCCCTCGTTTCCGACATCGACAACTACTCCGAAACCACCAACGCCGTCACCCTCATGACCCTCCACGCCGCCAAGGGCCTGGAGTTTCCTGTGGTTTTCATGCCCGGCATCGAAGAGGGGATCTTCCCGCATTCCCGCAGCCTGTTCGACGCAGATCAAATGGAAGAGGAGCGCCGCCTGTGCTATGTGGGCATGACCCGCGCCAAGGAGCGCCTCTACCTGCTCTACGCCAACGCCCGCCTGCTCTACGGCGCCACCAACCACAACCCGCCGTCGCGCTTCTTGCTCGAGATCCCGGCCGAGCTGCAAGACGGCGCGGGTCTCGGCAACCCGGCGCTCGGCGACGCCATCTTCGGCCCGCGCCCCGGCAGCACCACCGCCGCGGCCGGCCACGCCACTGGCGGCGGCAGCTGGAGCGCCCAGCCCATGTACGCCGGCGCTCCCACCACCGTCCAATCCGCCGACGCCCACCGCGAAGCCATGCTCGGCCTCAGCCTCAAGCCCGGCGACCGCATTCGCCATGCCAAATTCGGCGACGGCATCGTGGCGGAAGTCAGTGGCGACGAAGTTTCGGCTACCTTCGCCGGCTCCGGCATCAAGCGCCTCAGCCTGGCTTTCGCGCCCATCGAAAAGATCGAGTAATATTAAAACACCATGGCCGCTCCTAAGCCAATCAATTCGCCCAAGCCCCTGCCCACCTATTCCTCCATCGATCGCGCCTGGCTCACGCCGTTTACGTATTCTAAACTGCGCCTGAGGCACGATTGGCAACTAGACCGGGGCGAGGGTCATGTGGTGGGCGAGGAACCGGCCGATTCCTGGCTGATCCTGGTGCTCCGGGCTATCCATTGGGTCGGTAATGCCATTAGCCCCTGGGAGTGGCTCAACTTCGCCTTGGTTGGCCGCCTCAGATCGCACTCTTGGCTGCGGTCCAAACATCACATTAAGGCCCGCTATTGGGTCGGTGACCTCTACGCGTTCGTGACCACGCTCGCGACCATCGCGATCGCCCGCCACGCCGCCCATGTCGCTCCCCACAGCGCCGTTCGCGCCGCCATCCTGGCGTTTTGCATCTGGCGGCTGTTTGAGATCTATCGCACCGTGTTGCGCTTTATCGTCATCGATTACATCGGGGCGGGTTATCCCCATACCACCATCTCGGCCATTCGTTATCTGATGTACATCCCCCAATATGCCATCCAAACGGTCCTGATTTTTGCCATCATCTACTTGTATTGGACGCCCACGGGCTTCTCGGGCGGGGGCTTACCGGAATTATTTGGAATCTCGAGCTATGCTTACATCAGCCTCACCACCATCACCACGCTCGGCAGTGGCTACACTGCCGTCACCGAGGCAGCCCGGGAGTGGCAGGTGTTCGAATCAGCTACCGGGCTGGTGCTCTTTAGCCTGGGCATCAGCACCTTCCTGAGCGGTCTCAAGCTGCGCCGCCGGTCCAACCGCGAAGATTAGCCAACCCAAAACTGCCAACCGCCCCGCGAAAATTATCTCGCCAGAGGCGCTATAATGATAAACACTATGTCGCTATCACTCATTTTCTCCCACCACGAACCCTACCAAAGTCTCATCGACTCGGCCGAAACCTGGCATGCTGAGGGCCATTACAAAGAGGCGGTAATCCTAGCCCAAACCGCCCTCGAGCTCTTTACTGAAAAAATGCTCGGGCATCTCTACAAAGTGCGCGATATTACCTATCTCAAGCCAGAACTCGAGCATTTGCTAACGAACTACAACATTGGCAACGCCCGGGTTTCCGGCCTCTATGTGGCCCTCTCCGGCGACGAGATCAAGCAAGCGCCATTTTGGTCCGACATCACCGATCACACCGAGCTGCGCAATCGGCTCGTCCACGACGGCGAGGATGCCACGCGTGAACAATCCCGCCGCTCGCTCGACGCCGTAAAAGCCCTCATTGCGCACATCAACGAGCACAACGCGGCCAAGTAGCAAAGGGCAAATACGACCTCGTTTTGAGTCGCTGAACCGGCGGCCCTAAGTTGCCCAAGATCGAAATATTGCGCCTCTCCGGCCCAAGGGTTATCATGTCGGGTAACCAATGAGCACCACCGACACCAAATTCATGCGTCTCGCCCTCGAGCAGGCTGCCCTTGCCCGCAGTCATGGCGACATGCCATTCGGCGCCGTCATCGTGCGGGCCGGCCAAGTGGTTGTGGCTACTCTCAACCGCGAAATTATCGACATTGATGTCACCGCCCACGCCGAAACCAAAGCCATCAGCCTGGCCTCACGTGTGCTTGCCCGCCGCGATCTCAGCGATTGCACGCTGTACGCCTCCAACGAACCGTGCCTCATGTGCGCGGCCGCCGTGCTCAATGCTTGCATGCCGCGTGTCGTGTATGCTCTATCGCGCGACGATCTGCCCCACCTCTTCCGGCCCCGGGCCATTCGCTTTGAGCAGCTCGTCCACGATGCTTTGCACCCGCCGGTTATCACGTCCGGCGTTCTGCGCGATGAGGCGCTCAAATTCTACCAAGACGTTACTGAACCCTTCCGGGCCACGCCCAGGTACCCCAACCAGTTTGAATCTGAAAAACCCAAAAACCTTATATAGTAGAGCCCGTCTCGCGTGCCTGGCTTGCGCCCCTTTCCGCCACAGCTTATTCTAAAGAGCATAAGCGGGAAGACTCATGGACATAATTTTTGGGCTTACTGTACCGATCTTCTATGTTGTGGGGCTAGTCACGGTGGTCCGCTGGCTGGCGAACCGCGGCCACAAGGCTGGCTCGGCGCCGGCCTTGCGCCAAACTATCGCGGCCGATCTGCGCCTGCGCGCCTCAACCCGCGATGGCGCTGCCAAGCAGGCCTGGCTCGACGCCGCCGAGGCGGTGGTCGCCGGCCCGCTAGACATGGTGGCAGGGTCGTACCCGCCGCCGGCTAGCGTCGAGAGTCACCACGCGCCAACGCCCGCCCCCGCGCCGGCCTCCGCCCAAGACTGGCTGTCGCGCGATATCAGCGCCTCGCTCCATACCTTGGACAACATTAACCTCCTGCTGTTTTTGGGGGCATTTCTGGTGGTGGTCTCGGCGGGGATCTTTGTGGGGTATAACTTCTCAACCCTCTCCGGCGGCTTCAAAACCGGCTTTTTGGCGGTATTTGCGGGCGTTTTCTATGGCGCCGGGCTGGTTTTGTTCTTGCGCGCGCCCAAGCTGCGGCCGGCCGGCAGCACGTTCGCCGGGATCGGTTTGGTGCTATTGCCGCTCGTTGGCCTCGCCGCCTACAATTTCACAGCGGCCCACGACTTCGGCCGGCTGGTGTGGCTCATCACTTCGCTGGTTACGCTCGCCGCCTACATTGCCACCCTGGCTATCACCCGTCAGACCTACATCGCCTACCTCATGGCTTTCACCAGCCTGTCGGTGTTTGAGGCCGGCATTTCCCTCATTAACGTGCCCATCTACTGGTTTGGGTGGGGGATGGGCCTCACCGCGCTGCTCCTGCTGACCATCGATCGCTGGCGGGGGCTGTGGGGCGATTCAAGCCAATCGCTAAAAGTGAGCGCCAACATTTTTGTCCCAGTTTCGCTATTTTTCTCCATGTTTCTGGCGGGCGACAATGGCCTAAGCCAGTTCGGGGTCACAATCGGCCTGGCCGGGGCGTTCTATGGCGTAATGGCCATGCGCTACGCTAAGGCCACGTCCGGCACTGCCTACTTCGCGCTGGCGCTGGCGTCCCTCCCGGCCGCGCTCGGGGTTGGGTTGTGGGACCAATTGCCGAGCGGCACCGTGGCCGTAGTTCTGCTGGCGGTGGCGGCTGCCTACCTGGTGCTTGGCTGGACGGCCCGCGCGGCGCTGGGCCGGCACTGGCTGACAGCGCTCGGCGTCATTGCCGGTTGCGCGCCGTTGGTGGCGGCTGTTATCACGCTGGACCAGCCGCGCCTGCTCCTGCTGAGCCTCGCCTTAGCCAGCGCCATTAGCGCGCTGTTTGCCGTTTGGCTGCGCTCGTCCGGCCTGGCGCTGCTGGCCATCCTGCCGGCTCTCGCGGCGCCTTATGTGCTAGTCCGCCAGGTGGTAGAGCCGCCGCTCGGCTGGGGCGCCCTGGCCGCCGCCTATCTGGTGCTAGCCGGCGCTTTGGTGGCCTGGCGCGAAAAATTGCGCGGCTGGCCGGAATCCGGCGACGCCACCGGCATTGCTGGCTACGCCTTGGCCCTCCTGCTGGCCGTCCTGGCCGCCGCCGCCAGCGGCGCGAGCGCCCTGTTGCTCACCGGCCTGGCCGTGGGGCTGAGCCTCTACGCCCTCAGTTACCGCGAATCGGCCGCCTCTGCCTGCGTCTATCTGGCCGCCGCCAGTGTCGCGCTGGCGCTCCTGCAGCTACCAGAACTTGCCAACTGGCCCGCCGGCTCTAGCGCCACCATCCTGCTGCTGGCCGGCGCGGCGTTCTACGGCCTCGGCCTGGTGGCCCCGGACCACGCGCGCGCTCAGGCTCTGCGCTACAGCGGCGTGGCCGCGCCCTTCGCCGGCGCCGTTTTCGGCCTGGTTACCGCGCTCGACAGCAACGCGCCGATCGCGGCCCTAGCCGTGGGCGCCCTGCTCTTGTTTGCCGAGGGGCGGCGCGCGGCGCGTCCGGGGGTCCAGGAGCTGGCCGGCGGGGTAATGCTCGTGGCCTTCAACTGGTATTTGGGCCGCCAAAATGTTACCCAAACCCAGTTCCACACCCTGCCCTGGGCGGCCTACCTCGCCTTCTTAGCCTACCGCCGCCGCCACCTCGGCCGCAGCGTCTACGACCTCTTCACGCTCGCGGCCCTGGCCGTCCTCACCTTCCCGATCGCCGGCCAGGCGCTAGCCGACGATGGCCAGCTCTACGGCCTCGAGCTCATCTTTATCGCCATCGCGCTGGTGCTCGTGGGCGCGGCCATCAAGTACAAACTACTGGCCTGGTGGGGCGCCGCCACGCTCGTCGCGGAAGTTCTCTACCAGCTGCGTGATTTCTTCTATGCCTTGCCCAAATACTTTATTTCGGCCGGTCTAGGCCTTGCACTACTCGTTGTGGCTATTGTTTTGCTTCAGCGCCGCCATAATAACTAACGCCCGTGCTTAGGTGGTTGCATCTTGCCTCTATGTCTATACAATAGAGCCCGATGAAACCCACCAACCACCCTCCACGCGTACTGCTTAAACTCTCCGGCGAACAGTTTGCCGGCGGCCGGGAATACGGCGTTGACCCAGTGTTCATTGGTGCGCTCGCCAAAGAGCTGGCCGAGACCATCGCGGCCACCGGCGCGCAGCTGTCGATCATTGTCGGCGGCGGCAACATTATGCGCGGTGCCAGCGTGGCCAAAAGCGGCATCGAGCGCGCCACCGGCGATTACATGGGCATGCTCGCCACGCTCATTAACGGCATGGCGCTAGTCGATATCCTAGAGACTAACGGTGTCTCAGCCCGTCTGCAAACCCGCCTCCGCGCCGACGCCGTGGCCGAGCCCTACATCCGCCGCCGCGCTTTGCGCCACCTCGAAAAAGGCCGCGTCGTGGTAGTGGCCGGCGGTACTGGCAACCCCTACGTCACCACCGACACCGCCGCCGTCACCACCGCGCTGGAGCTTGAGTGCGACATGGTGCTCAAGGCCACCAAAGTCGACGGCGTCTACGACAAAGACCCCCGCAAGCACCCCGATGCCAAAAAACACGACACCCTCACCTTCGACAAAGTCCTCACCAACCCCGAGATGAATGTGATGGACAACGCTGCCATTTCTCTAGCCATGGACAACCATCTTCCCATCGTCGTTTTCGACCTCCTCACCCACGGCAACATCCGCCGCGTCATCGAAGGCGAAGCCATCGGCACCAAGGTTAGCTAGTCAGCTTGGCAGCGGCGCCCGGCTTACCGCGGACCTCGAAGGCGCCCAGCAGGGGCTACCAGGGGTGAAGCGAGTACCCGACAAGGCCAACAACCAATAAGCAGTAGGGTCGAGTTTGTCCGCGAGCCCCTGGGCATTCCCGCATGGGCCGATTTCGCATGAGTCGTACCAGCCGCAAACACGTCCAAATGCTGATCGGTCCCGGCTCTTGGGGCGCTAAGCCTCAATATCCTCATTTGGCTACCTACCACCAAATTGAGGGTAGTTGCAAAATCTGCGATTCAGCGGCGAATTAGGCCTACGCGAAGCCATAAAATTTCATAAAACTCCAAATAAACCCGCTACCTGCAATATAGTGGTAGGTGGCCGTTCATGGCACCGCCACCACCTGAGCGCCACTGCCACGAGAGCCCGCACCACCCCCACCAACCTTGTCAAGATTGACCGCCCCCATCTAATGAGATACCATAAGCACGTTCCTCTAAAACCAAAACGCGAGAAATAAACGTCCCTTCGTATAACGAGAGAGACTGCTATTCTGCGTCATATCACAGGCCCGACTACCACCCTTCTCGAACGGCTCCGCGAAAAAATTCGCGTTCAGCCCCGCAATGTCCTGGCGGTCGGTATCCTCATCACCATCGTAAGCTTCGGACTATCGTCCGGCCGTTTGCCAATTTCACCATCTGCCAACGCCGATTCAGCGCGCATGGTGTCGCTGTATGTAGACGGCCAAAAACGTATCTTCTCGACCGACGCCACCACCGTCGGCGATATTTTGCGCCGCGCCGATGTCAAGCTCGCCCCCGGCGACCTGGTTGAGCCCGCCGCCGCCGCTACCGTGCCCAGCGGCCAGTTCAACATCAATGTCTACCGTGCCCACCCCGTCTTGGTAGTTGACGGCGTGCGGTCGTATCGCCTCGAGAGCGCCTACCAGAGCCCGCGTCTGCTTGCGCTCGCCGCCGGCCTCACAGTGTACCCGGAAGACCAATACCGCACAGAAGTCATCACCGACTTCGTCCAAACCGGCGCGATCGGCGAAAAGGTCACCATTGTGCGCGCCAAACCGCTCAGCGTAAAAGTGGACGGCACTGTCCATCAGCTACGCACGCAGGCCGACACCATCGCTGGCGCGTTACAGGGCGCCGACATCGCGCTTGGGGCCAAAGACACCGTCAGCGTCTCCCTGACCGCCCCCGTTCTCCCCGGCACCCAGGTCCAGGTAACGCGCGTCACTGAGGCTGTCGTCACCATCACCACCGCCCTGCCGCGGGCCGTTAAGACCATTACCGATCCATCGATGCTCAAGGGCCAAACCAAGGTGCAAACCGAAGGCTCCGACGGCCAAAAGACCGTCACCTACCGCATTCACTACCAAAACGGCGTCGAAACCGCCCGCGAGCTGTTGCAGGTGGTAAATCAAACCGACCCCACAACCAAGGTTGTCGTTGTCGGCACCAAAGTGATCTTCGCCGGCTCCATCGAGTACTGGCGCCCGCAGGTTGAAGCCGCTGCCGCGCAATGGGGCATCGACCCCAACATGATGCTGCGCATTATGCAATGTGAGTCCAATGGCAACGCCTCAGATGTGAACGCCACCCCGGTGAACGGCCAGCACGCGTCCGGCCTCTTCCAGTACCTGCCGAGCACTTGGATCGCCGCCGGCGGCACCGCCGACAACATCTTTGACGGCTCCGTCCAGATCCAACTCACTGCCAAGAAAATGGCCCTCTACGGCACCGGTCCTTGGGCGTGTAAGTAGTCTGCTAATATAATATCCATATGGATCTCACTCGCGTCGAAGACGTTCGCACCGCCATGAAGCTGGCGGGCATTAAGCCCAACAAGGGCCTCGGCCAGCATTTTCTGGTCGACAAGCCAAGTTTAGAGGCCATCATGGACGCCGCCGCGGTCACCAAGACCGACACGGTGTTGGAAATTGGGCCGGGGCTCGGTGTCATGACTCGGCCGCTCACCCGCCAGGCCGGCCGGGTGGTGGCCGTAGAGACCGACCGCGTGCTGGCCGATTTACTCCGCCGCGATGCCCCCGACAACCTGGCGGTCGTGGAGCAAGACATTTTGGACTACGACCTGGCCGCCTTACCCGCCGGCTACAAAGCCATCGCCAACATCCCCTATTACCTCACCTCCAAGATCTTTCGCCTGCTCATCGAAAGTCCCAACCCGCCGTCGGTGATGTCGGTGCTCATTCAAAAAGAGGTGGCCGAACGCATTACGGCGAGGCCCGGGGCTTTAAGCATTCTGGCGCTGTCCGTGCAATATTATGGCCACCCCGAGATCGTGCGCGTGGTGGAGCGGCACAAATTCTGGCCATCGCCGGCCGTCGATTCGGCCGTTTTGCGGGTGGTGCTCACCGGCCCCGCCTTCCCGGCCGACCCGCACAAACTCTTCCGCCTCATTAAGGCCGGCTTCGGCGAGAAGCGCAAACAGCTCAAAAATGCGCTCGCGGGTGGCCTCAACCTCTCCAGCGACTACGCGGCTAAGCTCATCGCGACCGCCAAACTCACCCCCACTGCCCGCGCCCAGGAATTAACCCTACAGCAATGGCAGGGGCTCTATGAGCTCGCCCTTAAGGAGAACATCCTCTAGTTATGAAGTTTCTTGAGCATGTTTTGGCTTCCCTTCTAACCTTTGCCCTTAGCACGGCCATCCTTGGCTTTATTCTGGGCTCTACTCTTGGGAATGCTAAATTCCTGGAAACTGCCGCCACCAAAGCCGACCTCTACACCCAACTCGCCGCCACCATCCCCGATGTGGCCGCCTCCGGCAGCGAGACGCCCGCCGATACCAAAACGGCCCTCCACAGTGTGCTCACCGCTACCTTTCTGCAGCAGCAAACCGAAATGCTTTTGCCCCAGCTCGTAGACCACTACGGCAAGGGCGGGCCGGCTCCGCAAATCGACCTCAGTGACCTCGTGACGCGCCTGCAAGCCGCCGGCTACCCCATGACGCCGGATATGGCCGCCAGCCTCGGGAGTCCGCAAACGGTCACTGCCGGGCCGGCCGACGCGCGCCTCACCAATCTGGCTAGCCTTGCCGCCCGCTACGGCTGGGTGGCGCCGGCCGCCTCGCTCGCGCTCATCCTGCTTATCGTGGCGGTGATGCGCGAGCGCCGCTGGTCCACGCTCATCCGCGCCGCCGCCTGGGCCGCCGTCACGCTGGCCGTCTCCGGCGGGCTGCTGTTGCTGGTCCCCAGCCTCGCCACCTCGGGGCTGGGCGGCTCCGCGCTTAAGCCTCTCTTGCCGGCCGTCACCAGCCTGCTACGCGCCATTACCGACGCCTTGGCCCGCGACCTGTTCATCGCGGCAGGCGTTGTGGCCGCCATCGCGGTGGCCCTCGGCCTCATCCACGGTTTCGGGCGCATCAAAGCCAAGTTCACCCGCGCACCCAAAACCCCCAAGTCCAAAACGCCTCCGCCCACACCTGCGTGAGCCCTTGCCCCTGCGAGCGGTTTTAACGCACTTCGTCAAACTATGTAAAAATTTTACATAGGTAAAGAATCTACATAAAACCAGCACTCGTGTTCCTACCCCGCCTCTCGAATCGCCCGCAAAACTCGCCACCCTTACCGCCCCGTCTCAACGTGTGCTAAAATGAGCCCCACTATGTCCAAATTCTATATCACCACCTCCATCGTCTACACCAACGCCGCCCCCCACATCGGCTACGCCATGGAGCTGTTCCAGGCCGATGTACTGGCCCGCTACCACCGCCAAAAAGGGGACGATGTCTGGTTCCTCACCGGCACCGACGAGCATGGCACCAAGATTAAGCGCGCCGCCGAGGCTGCCGGCAAAGAGCCGCAAGCTTATGTCGACGAAATGAGTAAGGTCTACAAAGCCCTCACCAAAACGCTCAACATTTCCAACAACCAATTCATTCGCACCACCGACCCCGAGCACGAAAAAGCCTGCCAGGCCCTCTGGAAGGCCTGCGAAAAAGACATCTATAAGCACGAATACGAAGGCTGGTATTGTGTGGGTTGCGAGCTGTTCTACACCCTCACCGAGGTGCCGGACAAAATCTGCCCCATCCACAAGAAGCCGCTTGAGCTCATTAAGGAAGAGAACTACTTCTTCAAACTCAGCGCCTACACCGCCCAAATTAAAGAGGCTATCACCTCGGGCGCTTTTGAAGTCGCGCCGGAGTCCCGCAAGAACGAAATCCTCGCGCTGCTCGAACGCGGCTTAGATGACATCAGCATCTCCCGCGACAAATCCAAGCTCGATTGGGGTGTGCCCGTGCCCGGCGATGACAAGCAAGTGATGTATGTTTGGTTCGACGCCTTGCCCAATTACATTACCGCTATCGGCTACCCCGGTGGCGAGAACTTCGCCAAATACTGGCCGGCCGACATCCAAATTATCGGCAAGGACATCCTGCGCTTCCATGCCGCCATTTGGCCCGCCATGCTGCTAAGCGCCGGTATTGCGCTGCCCAAAAAGTTATTGGTGCACGGCTTTATCTCCAGCGAGGGCCACAAAATGAGCAAATCCCTCGGCAATGTGGTGGCGCCGCAGGAAATCATCGACAAATATGGGCTCGATGCCATGCGCTACTACTTGCTGCGCGAGATCCCCTCCGAGGGCGACGGCGACTTCTCTTGGGCGCGCATGGAAAGCGTCTACAACTCCGACCTGGCCAATGACCTTGGCAATCTCGTCCAGCGCGTCCAAGTGATGTTCGGCAAATACTTTAAGGGCGTCATTGGCGACCTGCCGCAGCACTCGCACGACGTGCGGCCGTTTGAAGAGGCCATGGGCGTCCAGCGCTTCGACCGCGCGCTAGCCGAAGTCTGGCTGCTCATCCGCGGGCTCAACCAGTTCATCGAGGAAGAAAAGCCGTGGGCTCTGGCTAAGACCGATGCCGACCATTTGGCCGAAGTGCTCCACCACGCTGTGGCCGATTTAGTCCAAATTGCCAGCATGCTCATGCCCTTCATGCCCGAAACCGCCGGCAAAATCGCTGCGACCTTCGCGGGTGGGGTCGTGCGGCCCGAGGTTGGCATTCTCTTCCCCAAGGCCGACGCCGCCTCCTCGGACACGGCCTCGGACGCCATTGAAGAGACCCAGATCGCTAAACCCGAGTAGGCCATGCAAAGTCGCACCCCTATTACTGCCGTCGTCTTCGACCTCGATGGCACCGCCGTGCCTAGCGGCGAGCATAGTGTGCCGTCCCAGGCCATGATTGGCGCCATTATCCGCGCCCAGCCCTCACTGCGGTTATGCGCCGCCACCGGCCGCTCATGGGAAGTCGCCCGAAAGGTTGTTCGGGCGCTGCGGTTGGGTGACCCCTGCATTGTTAGTGGTGGCACTCAAATCATCGACCCCGTGAACACCCAGATTCTCTGGCAGGCCACCATCCAGCCGGCCTCCGCGCAGGCCATTGCGGCTGTTATGGCTAGCCGCAATTACCCGTTCGCGTATATTCGCGAGCTGGAGGGGCAGCGGAGCCTGGATAAGTTCCGCCCGGACGACATCAACATCATGTACATACTCGACGTTCCGCCGGCTGGCGAAAAAGCCGTTATGCAAGAACTAGCGCAGATCCCACACATTACAGTCTCGAGGGCTCTCTCTTGGAATTTGTCAGATGGCGTTGACCTCCACATTACCAGCAACATCGCCACCAAAGAGCACGCCGTCTATGAACTCGCCAAAATCATTGGCGTCCCGACCGCCCAAATGGCCGGAGTCGGGGATGGCCATAACGACATCCATCTCTTTAATGCCGTGGGGCATAAAGTGGCCATGGGCAACGCGGCGCCCGAGCTCAAGGCTGCCGCCGATGAAATTATTGGCTCGATCGACGAAGACGGTTTGGCCCATTATATTGAAGGGCTTTTGTAAGCTAGTTCCTGTAGCGCGCTGTTCGCCTTCGCCGCGCCCTTCACCCGACATCGCCGGATTCCGACGAGGTGCAGTCATGCACGTGGGTCCTAGAATCCTCGCGTGGAGTCCCGAAGTATCATTAACGAGCCTCCACCCGTCCGCAAACCCCATGCCATCCCCTAACAGGTGCTTTATAATACTCCCATGCTAATCGACACCCACGCCCACATCCACTTCGATGAATTCCGCGACGAGCTCGACGCGGTGCTGGACCGCGCCCAGGCGGCCGGCGTCGAAAAGATCATCACTGTCGGCTGCAACGACGCCGATTCCGCCCAGTCCGTGGCCGTAGCCCGCGCCTATGACCACGTTTGGGCCACGGTCGGCCTGCACCCCCACGACGCCGACCGCGGCTACGAGGCCCTCGAAGAAGTGGCCCGGCTGGCGGAGTTCGACAAAGTCGTGGCCATCGGCGAGTGCGGCCTCGACAATTTCCGCTCTGAGACCACGCCCGAAGACCAGGAGCGGGCCTTGCGGTTCCAAATCGAACTCGGGCTCGACCGCGGCCTGCCTATGGTCTTCCACGTCCGCGACGCCTTCCCGCAATTCTTCGCCATCCTCGACGATTACCAGAGCGACGGCGTCCGTGGTCTTGTCCACTGCTTCACGGCCGGCATCCCCGAGCTCGAAGGTGCGCTCGACCGCGGCTTGTCCATTGCGCTAAATGGCATCATGACCTTCACTAAAGAGGCGTCGCAGCTCGAAGCCGCCAGGCGCGTTCCGCTCGACCGCCTCGTTCTCGAGACCGATTGCCCGTTCCTGGCGCCAACCCCCGTGCGCGGCAAACGCAATGAGCCGGCCAACATCGCCCACACCGCCCGGTTCCTAGCCAACCTGCGCGGGGAGTCGCTCGAGGATCTGGAGTACGCCACCACCACCAACGCCGAGCGGCTCTTCGGAATCTAACACACAAGTTGCATGTTCGCAATATGTTCGGTATAATGAAGGTGTCACACATAGTAAATAGGACATACTTATGATTGAGATGAGTACACCCGTGCGGTATCATAGACCCATGAAGCGCACATCGTTTACCGACATCTTCAAAGGCTCCTGGAGCGACCTGCTCGATTCGCTCGACATGCGCCGCCGCCCCTCGCGCCTGCCGGTTCTTCGCCGCGGCCAAACCGTCGAGAACGCCTGGGCGGCCACTGGCATGTACCTGAGAAGGGCAATGGACAAATATGAGCAAAACGCGCCGGCTACCTCCCGCCGTTCCCGATAGCGCCCCGACACAGCTCGTTGGTGTCCATATGTACCGTAGCCCGCTCCCGCCGGCCGACGAGATAGCCGCCTATGAGCGCGCCTACCCAGGTACCGCCGACCGGCTTATATCCATGGCGGAAATTGACCAGCGGGCTGAAATTGACGAGGTCCGGTTCCAGCAGCGCGCCAAATTTGCCGTCGATATTTTTAGCCAGCTCTTCTTATTTGGGTTAGTCGGCGCGGCCGTGTTCTTGGCCGTGAACGATAAACCGCTGGAAGCCTTCTTTGCCGGACTCGCCCCCATCGTCATTGCCATTTACGCCAATACCAGAAAGAGGCCACCAGAACCCGATGATCAAACCTAACCTACCCCCGCACCTTTCGGCCCACGCCAACCCGCCGCTCGAACCAGCTTTGGCTCTTGAACAAACCGAGGTCGCGGGCCTAGCGTGGGCCGGCCAAACCGCCCGCCGGGTTACGCTCGACACTGTGCGGCTCCTGGAACCCGACCTCACGGGTACCAGGTTACGTGAGAGCGGCTGGTCGGATGTTAGCATTCAGGGCGGGGAACTCGGCGGGCTCGACCTCACCGGCAGTTCGTGGCGGCGGATCGAGGTGGCCCGCGCGCGCCTGAGCGGTATGGTGGCCGCCGAAGCCGAGCTGGGGGACGTTGCATTCACCGATGCCAAGCTCGACCTATCGAACTTCCGCTTCGCCAAGCTGTCGCGGGTCGAATTTGCGCGCTGCAACCTCCGCGACGCCGATTTTGCCGGTGCGCGCCTCACCGGCGTCACCTTCGCCAACTGCGACCTCTCCGGCTGCGACTTCGCCGGCGCCACGTTAAAAGACGTCGACCTGCGCAGCTCCCAATTGCAAAACCTCAGGGGTCTCGGCGGCTTGGGCGGCGCCACGTTAGGCCATGCCCAATTAATCACGCTGGCCCCGGAAATCGCGGCCCAACTGGGGATAATTGTAAAAGACTAGATATTTGGCAACTTTAGAGTAAAATGTCAACCTATATGAAGTCGCCAATTTACCTCGACCACGCCGCCACCACGCCGCTCGATCCCAGCGTGCTGGAAGCCATGCAGCCCTACTTGGAGGGCTGGTTTGCCAATCCCTCAAGCCTCTACGTTGCGGCCCGCGAAACCCGCCGGGCCGTCGAGGCCGCGCGGAACACCATTGCCGGCATCCTGGGCGCTAAAATTACCGAAATCGTTTTCACGAGCGGCGGCACCGAGGGGGATAATTTGGCGGTCCAAGGTGTGATGCGAGCCCACCCCGGCGCGCACTGGGTTACCACTAGCATTGAGCACGACGCCGTTTTAGGCTGTGTGAAGCCGCTAGCTCGCCTGGGCTACGATGCCACCGTGGTGCCGGTGAAACCCAGCGGCATCGTCGACCCAGCGGCAGTCGCGGCTGCCATCACCGACCGCACCGTGCTCGTGAGCGTCATGATGGCCAACAACGAGATCGGCACCATCCAGCCCATCGCCGAAATCTCCAAGTTGGTGGCCGCTACCCGCGCTAGCCGAGCTCAGCGGCGGGTGAACCGGCCACTATACCTCCACACCGACGCCTGCCAGGCCGCCGGCTACCTCGACCTACACGTTACCCGGCTCGGCGTCGACCTGCTCGTGCTTAACGGCTCCAAAATCTACGGCCCCAAGGGCGCCGGCGTGTTGTATGCGCGCCAAGGCACCACGCTTGAGCCGTTGATGTATGGAGGCGGGCAAGAGCGCGGCCGCCGCTCCGGCACCGAAAATACCGCCGGAATCGCCGGCCTGGCCCGGGCCCTTGAGCTAGCCGCCGCCACCCGCGCAGCCGAAAGTCGCCGCTTGACCCCCCTGCGCGACGAGCTCACCCGCCGCCTCCTCGCCCCCATCCCCGGCGCCCGCCTCAACGGCGACCCCAAGCGCCGCCTGCCGGGCAACATTAACCTCACCATCCCCGGCGCCGAAGGCGAGGCCATGGTCCTCTACCTGGACAACGCCGGGGTCATGGCCTCCACCGGCTCGGCTTGCTCCACCGGCAACCTCGACCCGTCGCACGTGCTGCTAGCGCTTGGCCACAGCGCGGCCGAGGCCAACTGCTCGCTGCGCCTTACCCTCGGCCGCGACACCGATCAATCCGCGGTCGACGCGGTCGCCACAGTTCTCCCGCCCATCATCCGGCGCCTGCGCGAGCTCTAGCCCGAACAACTCGGGCCTCAGCTCCGGCCCGTTTGAACATCAAATCCCCACGGGCCACCTGCTACAATAGAGCTAATGAAGCGCTTTTTAGTCGTGATTTTGGTGCTGGGGGTAGTACTAGCGGGCGTCGCGCTGACGTTCTTTTTTGGCATCGGCTACTATCTCTCCCCGCAGGACCCGCTCGCCAAAACCGACGCCATCGTGGCTATTTCGGGTGGTGATACCGACGCCCGCGTCACCGAGGCGGTGCGGCTCTACGACGACGGCTGGGCGCCCAACATTATCTTCTCCGGCGCCGCGCTCGACCCTTCCGGGCCCTCCAACGCCCGCGCCATGGCTATCATCGCCGAGCGGGCTGGTGTGCCCAAAACGGCTATTGAGCTCGACGAAACCGCCACCAATACCCGCCAGAATGCTACTGGCGTGGCCGGGGTTGTCCGCGCCCAGGGCTACCGTTCGATGATTCTCGTTACTTCGCCCTACCACCAGCGGCGGGCTAGCATCGAGTTCCACCGTGCGCTGGGCAGCGATATTGCCATCATCAACCACTCTTCCGCCGACCAACAATGGCGTCGTTCGCACTGGTGGGCCACGCCGTACAGCCGCAACCTCACTGCCTCCGAGCTCCAAAAGGTGGCCTACGAACTCATTTCCGGGCGCGTCCAATGACCATTCTGGTGGACTTCCTGCTGGTTGGTATTCTCGCATACTGCGCCTATTCCGGCACAAAGCGGGGGATGGTGCTCATTGGCCTTGAGCTCGTGAGTTTCGTGGTCGCGACCGCCGTCTCGCTCGTCACCTACCATCCGGTCGGTGGCTGGGTGAGGGCCCTCGCCGGCCTGTCCGCGCCCCTGGGCAATGTTGTCGGCTTTGTGCTGGTGTGGGTTTTCGTTGAGATAGCCTGCGCGGTCATTGTTCGTTTCACGATCCTCACCCACCTCACCAAACAAATTCAGCTTTCAAAGCTCAACCAAGCGGGCGGCGCGGTGCTGAATGTGCTCAAAGGCTTCGTTATTATCCTGCTGTCGCTCATTGTCTTTGTGGGTCTGCCGTTATCGGCCACTACCAAGAGCATCGTGACAACGGCGGTTATCCCACGGGTGCTCCTAGCCTCCAGCGGGCAGTTGCAGAGTTGGCTAGGGAGTGGCCTTGGACGCGACCTCGGTGAGAGCCTCAATTTCTTCACCGTCACCTCCGAGCCCGAGGGGCAGGAGCGCATCGAGCTCGGCTACACCACCAAGGGCGCCGTCGACCCGGCCGACGAGCAGGCCATGCTTGGGCTCATCAACCACGAGCGCACCACCCGCGGTCTCGCCTCGCTCACCCTAAACGACCGCGCGCGCGACGTGGCCCGGGCCTATTCCACCGACATGTTCGCCCGCGGGTATTTCTCGCACATCAGCCCCGAGGGCAAGAGTCCGTTCGACCGCATGAAGGCCGGCGGCGTACCGTTTGGTGCGGCCGGCGAGAACCTCGCTCTGGCCCCCACTTTGCAGCTGGCCCACGACGGCCTCATGAAATCTCCCGGCCACCGCGCCAATATACTCTCGCCCAACTATCGCACCGTCGGCATCGGCATCGTCGACGGCGGCCCTTACGGCCTCATGATCACGCAAGACTTCACGGACTAGGCGGTCCGATATTGCACATACGGCTTTTGTTCGGTATCATTCGTGTGTGGGCACCTATAAAATAACCTAAATAGGACCGGCCATGAGCGACTCAGATTATACAAATGTGCTACTCGAGGATATGAACGGCAAATTCGATGCCATCATGGAATATGTCAGCGAGATTCCCGAAATGAAAACCCGGCTTACTGGAGTAGAAACCCGCCTCACCGGCGTAGAGACCCGCCTCGCGGGGGTGGAGGGTCACGTCTCCAATATTGAAGATCGGCTCGATAATGTTGAAGAAGAGCAGCGGCTAACGCGCGTCGCTATCCTCGAAGAGCTCCACGACGTCGAAAGCCTCAAGCGGATACACCCTGGCTTGACCCACTAGCCAGCCGCGACATTTTTAACTATAATTGTCCAAGATCGGA
>CAZGZY010000001.1:0-33900 GCA_964530365.1 uncultured Candidatus Saccharimonadales bacterium | reverse complement strand
CCGGCATCATGATCAAAGACAAGCTCGGTTCCGGTTCCAACTACGCCGCTGCCCTCGTCTACGCCAACGGCAACTCGCGGATGCAATACAACTATGCTACTAGCATCCATGGTCCGGACCTCACGTTCCCCAATGCCTGGCTCAAACTTACCCGCGCCGGTAGCACCATCACCACCTATGGCTCATCAGACGGCACTAACTGGACCCAAATCGGCTCCACCACCATGACCCTGCGCTACAGCGCCCAAATCGGCCTGTTTGCCACCTCCGAGAACACCTCGCTCACCAACACCGCCACCTTCGACAACGTCTCCGTCACCAAAACTACCACGCTCCCATCTGGCTGGACTAACGGCGACGTCGGCAACCCCGATACTACCGGAAGCTCCAGCTATTCCGGTGGCACCTTCACGCTAGCCGGTGCCGGCTGGGACGTCTGGGACGGTGACGACCAGTTCCAAACCGCTTACCAAACTCTCACCGGCGACGGCCAGATCGTCGCCCGCGTCAAATCCCAAACCAACACCAACGATTGGGCCAAAGCTGGCATCGTCATGAAAGCCTCGCCCGCCACCGGCTCAAATTATGTCAGCCTCCACACCAGTCCCGCTAACGGCGTCCGGTTCCAATATAGCTACACCAACGACGTCGACGGTGGCAGCTACTCCTTCCCCAACGCCTGGCTCAAGCTCGTGCGTTCCGGCAGTACCATCACGGGCTACAAATCCTCAGACGGCGCCACCTGGACCCAAGTGAGCTCCACCAGCAGCGCGAACCTCCCCGCGAGCATCCTGGTTGGCCTCATGTCGGCGGGTGTCAACGACACCACCCTCTCGACGGCCACCTTCGACAATGTCGCCATCACCGCCGGCGGCACCTCCACATTGCCCAACCCCTGGACCGCCACCAGCGTCAACGCGCCCATCCAATCCGGCACCTCCGATTACTCAGGTGGCACGTTCACTCTCGCCGGCAACGGTGGCGACATCTGGGACACCGACGACGACCCTCAGCTCGCCACCCGACCCCTCGTCGGGGACGGCACTCTCGTTGCCCGCGTCACGGGTCAAACCGCCACCGACGGCTGGGCCAAAGCCGGGATTATCATTAAGGATAACCTAAATCCCGGCTCAGCTTACGCCGCGGCTATGGTGACCCCGGAGAATGGCGTGCGTATGCAGCACAGCTACGATACCGATCTTGATGGTGGATCCTTTACCTTCCCCAATGCCTGGCTCAAGCTCACCCGTGCCGGCAATACCATCACCACCTACACCTCCTCCAACGGCACTACCTGGACGCAAATTGCTAGCCAAACGGTCACCTTAGCGCCCACCACCCGAATCGGCCTGTTCGTGGTCTCCGGCAATACTGCCCTCACCACCACCGCCACCTTCGACAACGTCACCTTCACACCCGTCAACCCCCAACCGGCGGTCATGACCGGCGCCACCTACTCAATTCATAACTTCCACGGTGACACTGCCATCACCGTCGGCGCTACCGGTCTCCCTACCTCCGGTGTCCTCCTCTACGACCCCTTCGGCCAAGTCCTAGCCTCAAACACCTTCGGCACTGGCGCCATCTCCCTGGCCAATGCCTCCGACAACCCCATGGGCTGGGCCGCCTCACAAACTCGCAAAGCCGAAAGTATGTTTAGTATCCCCATCATTGAAATGGGAGCCAGGGTGTATCTCCCCACCCTCGGCCGCTTCACCTCGGTCGACCCAGTGGATGGGGGAACGGATAATGCGTATAGCTACGTGAATGACCCGGTGAATGAGAGTGACTATTCGGGACAGAATTGGTTGAGCAATATTGGTAACGCCATCGTGTCAACCGCCAAAACAGTCGTAAAAGCGGTTGTGTCCGCCGCCCAGGCTACGGCCAGTTTTAGTAATAAATACCTTGCCCCTGCCTTAGCGGTAGTCGCGGTTGCCGCCGTAGTAGTCTTTGTAGCCAAAAATCCCATTGCCGCTTATTCTGCAGCTACCAGTGCCGGCGCTATAGTGGCGAAGACTCTTTCGCGTGCCGCACCGGCCGCGGCGAGAGCCGCGCCAGAAGTGGAGAATACGGCAAATAAGGTAGCGAGTGATGCGGCCCAGGTTGGAAGCCGATCCGCCCCACTGTTTAACGTCAGAGATGACGCAGTTGCGCTCGGCAATTCCGCAGTAAAAATTGGAGGCAGACTCTACTCGGATCATGCTATAAATGCAATGCAAAATGCCGGTATCTACCCATCAGTAGTCCAAAACACAATACAGTTCGGGATGCGAGTGCCATCAAGCGACCCGACGAGAATACGAATGTATGATATCGTGAACGATGTAACCGTGGTGATCGAACAAGATGGCACCGTTGTAACAACATTTTTTGGAGATAAATAATGAAAAAGAGTGACATCGACCTAATAGGTAAGCTCCGAGTCAACATTGATAGGTACCTAGAAGATCAGAAGAGCAATAAGCCTGTTCATCAAATAGCTGACATCCCATTAGGAATCCGTGGTTATCTGGCTGACCTACTTTATATAGATAAGGTCGAGAACGATGCACTGGTTAACTTTATTGGCATCTTGCTCCACACACACAAGGGCAGGTCCGACGCGGAGATAATGAGACTTCTCACAGATATCAGTAGTAGTTTGGGCAGCTTCAACTTCGACGCAGACGACACCGGAAAAGCCCATTAACTATTAGAGCCTACTCGCCTCCGACAACCCCATGGGCTGGGCCGCTAGCCCCACGCGTAAGGCTGAATCCATGTTCTCCATCCCCATCATCCAGATGGGGGCCAGGGTATATCTGCCCACCCTGGGGCGATTCACTTCGGTCGACCCGGTGGATGGGGGAATGGACAATGCGTACTCGTATGTGAATGACCCGGTGAATGATAGTGATTATTCGGGACAATTCTCCCTGGGCGGTATTGTCTCGGCTGTGGTCAAAGCAGTCGTTACTGCCGCTCAAGCCACAGCTAATTTCAGCAACAAGTACCTGTTTGTTCCGGTCGTAGTGGCAGTCGTCGCTGTAGTAGCAGTAGCCGCCTATGTCTCCAGCAAGGGCAGCACCAACCCCGGTGCAACTATTAGCGCTGCCTCAAATATCCTCTCAAAAGCCATCTCCCGAGCGACACCGGCAGCAGCCAGAGCGGCGCCGGCTGTGCATAATACCGCGCCAAAGACTGTTCAAAACGCAGCTCAGATCCCTTCCGAAACACGAGGCGTCTATGAATTTACCGCCAGCAGCGGCGAACAGTATATCGGGAAATCCATAGACATAGCCTCCCGGATCGGCAGAGGTCATGTAGGCACGGGTAGATATCCCGGAGGCCCTGTTACAATACAAGGGATGCCAGACGCTACAGAGTTAGAGTTGAGGGTTCAGGAGCAGACGAATATAAGCGCGGCTGGCGGCCCAGCCCAGCTTGATAACAAAATTAATTCAATAGCCGCAAAGTTCTGGAATGACCTGAATATTCCCCCGCCACCCGAGTAGGCAAGAATCTAACAAGGACACAATCATGTTTAATCGATTGCCCAAGTGGGTTAGAGGATTACAAGATGACAATACGAATAAAGTATTACTGACGAGAATCTTCAAAGTCTCAGGGCAACCCCTAGAAACGCCCAAGAAAATCATCTTTGCAATAAAGGGATTCAACAACCCTCAAATCGCCGAGGCTGCTATCAAAGAGTATCTAGATAAGGAAGGATGGAAAAGTCACATTACCCACGATGAATCCGCAAACAAGTATTGGGTCCAGTCCGAGAAAGCAAATTACGTTCTTCAAAAAGACGGTCTGTTGCATGATGAAGCGCTCTTCGATAGAGTTGCAAGCCTTTATGAAGCCCAATACGATGGGTGGACGGTAGCTTTGCCCCCTAAGGCCTAAGTAAGCCACCTACTCCATACGCCAACTTTGAGCATGAGTTCTCTCAAGCTGGTCCTAGAACGAAATCGGAACGGTAATCTCGCGCGTCGTAACCGTGTCGTTAGCCCGGAAAGTCAAAGAAACATGGGCGTGCGGCTGCGGGCCGTCTTCGATCGCGCAGTCCCATTTGTTCTGATCCATTAGGGACCCCACTGGAGGTACACTTTGGCTTTCACAAGCTTCTGTCCCACTTGCAGCTACTAAGTAAATAGGCGGAGAAGATATGTAGCCCATATCGGTGGTTATGATCAGAGGGACGTCTAGATGGTAGAAATAGGTGCCCGCAGGGTTACCGGATTCGCGTGTCAAAGAATAATTGCCGGCTGCTAAGTAAAAGCTTGGTGGTGAATTTGTGATAGTGACGGTGATATAGCCGTCGTACCGGATGTACTTGCCGGCATGGACTTTGTCCCTGGTGTCAGCAAAAACATGAAGTACATAAGCCCCCGGAGCTGGGTGGCCGTCTACAAAGAAAACACTGTGCGCGCCACAACCAGGGTAGTTAGTGGCCGCCACCAAGTTGAGGTTATATTGGCTAACATTACAAATATCATAGCCGTCAGGCGAACTGGCCGTAATCTCGGCACTATGTCCGCCCTGGCCGTAGCTGACCTGTGTAGCAGAAAGTACCAGCGGCTCGTTTGACGGCCAAGAAGCACTACCCGCTTCGCCCGGAACGACCTCGGCCCCGTAGGTGTTGCCACCGATGGTCACGGGGTGTACCGCGTACCGCGGATTCGCGTTATCCGGCGGGCGTGGATCGTCCGCGGCCGGCTTAGGAGTGATTGCGCTTGGCGTTGATGTTGGAGAAGAGCCAATCAGGGCAGTCGCCTTGCCGTCGACCTTGTTGATGACAGCTGGGCCAATTGCCACCCACGCCATCCCGCGCACGCTGCCACCCACAGCTACGGTTGCCCAAGTGAATAGACCAGCCACAATTGCACCAGCCGCAACTAAAACGGCGGCTCTCAAATAGGAAGGGAATGCCTTGGGTAGGGAAGAAAATTTCATATTCAAACAATACAATAACATTAGGTACACAACAAGTCAACGGCCCCGCCGCTAATCTTAGCCTTGAATAACCATAACCGTTACCGCAAAATAGCGGTATATGGCAAAGTTTCTCACCCGTCACCCCTACTACAAAAACCTGCTCAAGCTCACCGGCTACATCTTCGTCGGCTACAACGCGCTGGCGCTCTGCCTGCTGTTTCCGCTCATCCTGCTAGTGGTCATCGGCCTGGCGTTGGGCGGGGGAGCATCCACCTCAAACATCTCGAACCTCCAAACGGTGTTCGGCAAAGGCACGAACCAGCTGCTATCCATTAAGGTGAGCGGAGTAATTGTGGGCGACTCCGACGAAGCCTCACCGCTCGGCTTCGGCAACAACGACACCTCCGGCTACGAGGTGAAGCAAAAGCTCTACGCCGCGGCCGACGACGACAGCATTAAGGGCGTGGTGCTAGAGATTAACTCACCCGGCGGCACCATCTACGGCGCACACGCCATCGCCGACGGGGTAAAGTACTACAAAGCGGCCACACACCGGCCGGTGTACGCGTTCGTGTCCGGCCTCGGAGCCTCGGGCGCCTATTGGGCCGCCGTGAGCGCCGACAAAGTCATGGCCGACTACGGCTCGGACGTCGGCAGCATCGGCGTCATCATGGGGCCGTTCGAGTATTACGACAAGGTAGTAGCCCAAGACAGCGGCCTGCTCGGCGGGGGAGTAGTGACGCAAAACGGCATCACGCAGTACAACATCACGGCCGGCAAATCCAAGGACCTCGGCAACCCCTACCGCCGCCTCACCACCGACGAAATCGCCGCGCTCCAAAAGCAAGTCAACAACGATTACGACCTGTTCGTGCAGTATGTGAGCGAGCGCCGCGGCATCCCGACAGACACCATTAAAAACACCATCGGCGCCATGGCTTACGACAATAAATCCGCCACCGACCTCAAGCTCATCGACGGCACCGCCAGCCGCGAAGTCACCTACCAGGCGCTAGCCAAAGCCGCTGGCCTAGGCGACAACTACGTGGTGATGCGCGAGCAAACCCCCAAGGGCCTAGTAGCGAGCCTACTCGGGGCTATTACCGGCCGCCCGCAGACCCAAGCCACCTCGTCGGCCCCCGCGAGCGCCGTTACCGCTTGCGCCATCACAAAGTCGGCCATGGCCTACTACGGCGACCTGGCTAACCTCTGTCCTTAGGGCAAACTCAGACGATTACAGCCAGCGTCTGCGATACAACCAATACAGCACGGCGATAATCATCGCCAGAGTGCCCATCCCCAAGAACGCGAAAGCGTGGGGATTGCCGGCGCCTGGCACCGGCACATTGACGCCCCAGAGGCTAAAAACGATGGTCGGGATCGTGAGCACCACCGTCAGTGACGTGAGCAATTCCACGCGCCGGTTTAGGTTGTTGGTCATGATGTTCGAATAGGCTTCGCGGATGTTCACGATGGTACGCAAGCTCGACCGACTCGATTCATCGAGCTGGCGGGTAGCTTGCACTAGGTCTTCAATTAAGTCTTTGTCGTCCTCGTGGAACGTCAGCTTCTGTCGGCCCGACAGCAAGCTCTGGAGCAATAGCGTTTCCGGCACGAGCTCGGCCAAAAATGAGTTAAGGGCGTCTTCAATTACCACAAACTGCACGAAATCGCGGTTGTTGACCGTTGCCACGTTCATCTTGGCTCGCACACCGCGAATCTGGCGGTCTAGGTACTTCACATTCGATTCATAGCTGAGCACCAGGTATCTCATGAGCAACAGTAGCAATTTGGCCCGCTGGGTCGTAAACAGCACCGCTGAAGCCAAGAACCGCTCCAGGCCGGGCAGCGGATTGCGCGCCACCGTCACCACAAAATTAGCGCCCACGGCCAGCAGCACGGGGTCGGTCTCCACGATGTCGCCTTGGCGGTAGGCGTAGCGCATATACAGATACACCACTTCGCCCTCCACCTCGGCGCGGGGGATCTCGTCGGGGTCCAGGGCATCGCCCAAAAGGTCGGGGTCAAGCCCGAATTTCTCGGTGAGTCCTTGCAGTTCAGCGCGGCTGGGCGCCTCCACGTGCACCCACGCCCCGGCCTTAAACGCCGGCAGCTTAACCAACTTGTCCTCGCGCATACTGCGATAATAAAACGTAATCATAGCAATATTATTATCCCGGCTTTAGCAGCGTTTGTCGATTCGGAAAACGCTAAAGGTCGTTACCCGAGTAAGACAAGTTGAAACTCTTGTTGATGAGCGGGAAGTCGGGCACCATCATGCCGGGGGCGCAATACGGCACCGCCTGCCAGTTGGCGGCCGAAGGGTCGCGCACAGCCACCCGGCTAATGGCGCCCTTCGCGTCGGTACGCACAAAGTAGGCGATCTCGCCGCGCCAGCCCTCTACCAAGCCAATGGCCACCGCGCTCTTCGCCAGAGGCTTATCCGCGTGACGGCTGACGATCTCGCCCTCAGGCAGAGCTGCCACTGCGCCCCGAATGAGCTCCAGCGAGGCAATGACCTCCTTCACCCGTACTCGGAATCGGGCGTACACGTCGCCGCTTTGCTCCACGGCCACGTCGATTGGCCCCAGCTCGCCATAAGCCGCGTAAGGGTGGTCGGCGCGCACATCGGCTGCCAGGCCTACCGCCCGAGCCCCAACGCCTACCACGCCATGGTCTTCGGCGATGTCGCGCGGCAAGCGGCCGGTGCCCTTGAGGCGGTTTAGCACCGAGATGCTACTCTCGGCGATCTCAATGAGCTCGGTGAAATCCTTGGCCATCCGCGGCTCGCGCGGCAAGTCCAAGCGCTCGTCTTTGGTAATATCGCGAGCCACACCACCCACCACGTTCACGCCGCGCAGGAACCGGCTGCCGGTCAGCCGACCGTTGATCTGCATGATAGCCTCACGCAACCGCGCACCCTGAGAACCGCCGAAATTGAAACCAGTATCGAGCATAATAAAGCCAATGTCGCCAAAGTGGTTGGCCAGGCGTTCCAGCTCGGCGTAGATCACGCGCAGGAACTTCGCCCGCTCCGGCACCGCAATGCCGCCCAGAGCCTCCACCGCTTGGCAAAATGCCAGCGAGTGGCCAAACGAACTATCACCCGACACCTTCTCCGACAACCGAATTTGGTCGGCCAGCTCAAACCCTTCAAACAGCTTCTCAACGCCACGGTGCGACCACCCCAGCTTCGGGTCGAGCAAGATAATCTCTTCACCGGCCACGCTAAACCGGAAGTGCCCCGGGCCAATGATGCCGGCATGAATTGGCCCCACCGGAATCTCGTAAATGCCTTCGCCCTCCACAACCTGCATCTTATACGTGCCGTGGGCATCTTTGGGTCGCATTGTACCGGCAAAGCCCTTGCGCAACGGATGTAGCGTGGTTGGCCAATTTTCGTGTAGCAGCGCCGGACGGGGATCCGGGTAGCCCACCGGGTTGAGCCCGAAAAATGTCCGAATCTTCTTCTCGTAGGCGCCAGCCTCATGTACCGCGCCGGCCAAAGACGGGAATTGCCCGTCTTTTCCAATGCGAATATACGCCGCCAAGAACTTCGCCGCCCCCGGCACGCCAAACACGTACCACACCTTAAACCCATCGCCGTCCGCAGTCTCGTCGGTCGCGTCAATGAGCTTGAGGGACAAATGCTGGTTAGCGTACCAATCCGTCACCAACGCCACAATCTCGCTCGTCGGAACCTCAAAAGCCACCACATTGCCATACTGCTCCATCTGAGCGCTATCTGGGATATATTGTTGCAAATTGATTGTAGCCATTAATACCTCGCCGCTGCGTCATGCAGCAATGTTTGTAAGAATTGGGGGATATGAATACTAAAGACAAGAGCCGTCAGAATCAGCGCCAGGGGCGGCAAAATGAGCCAAATGCTCGTCTCGCCAGCCGCGACGTCGGCCGGCTTCTCGCCGGACACCATCGCCGACACATGTTTGAAGAAGCCGATAAACAACACGGCCACGAGCAGCAACGCGACAACCGCCACAACCGGGTTGGCTTTAATGCCGGCAGTCAAAATCAAGATCTTGGTGAGAAAGATTCCAAACGGCGGCATGCCGGCAATGGCAAAGAAGCCGAGCAAGAACAATACGCCCGTCACCGGCAGCGCCTTGAGCACGCCGGTCACGTTGACGAGCTTGGTGGAGCTATATTTCAGGAAGATCGTGCCAGAGGTCAAAAACAGCGCCGACTTCACTAACGCGTGGTAGATCATGTGCAGGACCGCGGCAAACACCCCGAGGCCACCAAACCCGAACCCAAGCGCCATAATGCCCATATTCTCGATTGACGAGTAAGCCAGCAGCCGTTTGTAGTTCTTTTGGGTCATGATGATCAGCGCCGCGAACAACACCGACAGCAACCCAAACACCAACAGCAGGCTCTGCGAGAACGACTGGCCGGCTACGGCGTCAGTAATCACCTTAAACCGCAGTACCACCACCAGCGCCACGTTGAGTAGCACACCGGACAACAACGCGCTCACCGGCACCGGAGCCTTGCTGTGCGCGTCGGGCAGCCAGGTGTGCATCGGCGCGAGACCCACTTTGGTGCCGTAACCAATGAGCACGAAAATGAACGCCATCTTGGCAATCACTGGGTCCAAATGCGCCGCGTTGTAGGCCAGCGAGTGCCAGGTCACAAACTCGGTGGCAAGTGAGGTGTGAATGGAGGTGAAGTACAATAGCGTGCCAAAAAAGCCCAGCAGCAAGCCCACGGAGTTGATAATGAGGTACTTCCAGGCTGCCTCCATCGCCGACGGCTTGTTGTAGAAGCTAATCAAGAAGGCGGTCGAGAGGGTAGTGGCTTCCACCGAAACCCAGGTCACGATTGGGCTGCTGGAAGTAATGGCCAAGAACATGGCGGCCAAAAACACGTTCAGGAGAACAAAAAACTGCCGCACCCGGGTCATGCCAATGATGCCCTTGGCTAGCTCCCGATGCAAATACGCCACCGAGTAGGCCGTAGCGGCTAGCCCCACGCAGGCAATAATAAGCATCATAATCGCGCCCAGCGAATCAACCGAGAAGAATACCGCCGGCTCGTACGCTCCACCCCTAGCTACTTTTAGGGCCACGTCCACCGACACCGCCAGCGCCACCATCCCCGCAGCGACCGACGCGGTTTCAAAAAAGATCTTGCGCCGCGCCACCAGCCCGGTAACAGCAGCAATAACGAAAGCCGCGAAGATAAGTAACAGTTCCATAGGTTAGTCCTTCAAGTGTTTCATAGAGGTTACATCCAGCGACCCAAAGTGGCGGTAAATCATCGACACAAACACCACCGCGATCATCAACCACACGAAAATGTCGAAGATAATCCCCAGCTGCAAGGTTGGGGACTGCTCCAAGCCGGAAAAAATGGCAAACGCCACGATGCTGTTTTCCAACGACAATATACCAACAATTTGCGACAAAGCGCTCTTGCGGTTAATCATGAGGAAAATCGAGATCAGCATGGCCGACAGCGCCAGCGCCAAGTAGGCCTCATTGGCCGGCATAATGCGCGTCACGGGAGCAAAGATCCGCGAGTTGGTCAGAGCCGCGATGGCCGCCACAATCACGAGCGTGAGCGGGGTGCTCAGGTATGAGCTCACCGTAAACTTAAGCTGGTGCTGCTTTACAAGCCGCATGAAAAACACCGGCGCCAGCACCACCTTCACCACAAACGTCACGAGCGCGATCAGCAGGAGCGATAACGACCCTCGCTCCAGGAATGAGGCGAGCAATAGCGCCACGATCGCCACCGACTGCACCCCATACATTACCGCCACGCTAAAGTTCTTTTTTGCGATGTGAAAGTAAACCGCCATGATGAAAATAAGCGTAATGAAAAACTGGGAGAAGAGCGCGTTCATAATCATTTAATTAACCCGATCGCGAAGATGTTAAAAATAGACGCCACCAAGAGCAAGTCGGGAAGGCGGAAGAACCGCAGCTTGGCCGTCACCGACTCCAACACCGCCACCACCACGCAAATCACGAGCAACTTAGCCATGAGCGCGAGTAGCCCGATGACCACGCCACCCACCGTCGCGGTCGTGGCGATGCCAAACGGCAAGAACAAGTTCGCGGCCAGCGCGGCAAAAATGAAGAACTTGTTGGCCGCCGCCCACTCCATGAGGGCCAATTTCTTACCCGACAGCTCAAGCAGCATGGCTTCGTGGATCATGGTCAACTCCAAGTGGGTGTCGGGGTTATCAAACGGGTAGCGGCTAGTCTCGGCCAATAGCACAATAAAGAACCCGATAAACGCCAGCACCACCGGCACCAAAAAATGGCCGTAGTTACTCATGACGCCCTCAGAAATCGCCGACAAGTTGGTGGCGCCCGACACCAGCGCCAGCGCGAAGATCGAGAAGATAAACGACCCTTCAGCCAGCGCCGATACTGTCATCTCGCGGCTGGAGCCAAAACCCCCGAACGCGCCGCCCACGTCCATGCCCACGAGCGCCAGAAAGAACGTCCCCAAAGCCAACATATACACCACCGTAACCAAATCACCTGAGGGCGTCCGCAAAAACGACGCGAACAACGGAATGCTCGCGCCCACCACCAGCGTCACCCCAAACACGATGGCCGGCGCAATGCGCGTCATAAACGACGCGTCGCGGCTAATGACTTCGTCTTTGCGCAAGAGTTTGGCGATATTGCGGTATGGCTGGAAAACACTCGGCCCCTGACGCTTCTGCAGCTTGGCTTTGAGATTGTTGATAATACCGATGATGAGCGGCGACATTACCGGCACGAGCGCCACTTGAATAGCCCATAACAAATACTGCATAACTACACTCCCACCAGCAAGGTAATGACCAAAACAATGAATATATACAACACGTATGAATTGATGTTGCCATTTTGGATACGTTTGATAAACCGGGAAACCGCTACCGCGGAGTCATACATTGGCCCATATGAGTACTTGTGGTAAACGTCGTCTACTCCGAGCGAAACTGTCCGGGATGTGGGCATGTAGCGGCTAGCGGAGTCGTCGTACTCGATCTGGTGCTGGATGGTCGGCTTCAGAACGCCGCGGAAAATCATTATGATTGAGCGAGCAAAGCCGGTCGAGGTAATCTCCATCCGCTCGGTCAACTCCGTGCCACAGTCCCAGGTGGAGCCAATCACCACCTTTTGCTTGGCGTTCACGCCAAAGCGCACCACCAGCCACACCAATATCGGCACCGCCAACAGGAGGCCGAGCAAAGCTGGCGGCCACACCGCGGCATAACCGTGAGCCACAGTGAGTACTTGGGTGGCCGAAACGCTGGTAATGGCGGCCACCTGAGGGACGCCCACCACCTGCCGGGCGATGTCTGACAGCGCCGTGAGCACCGGCGCGGCCGTCGCGCCCACCGCCACGCACAATAGCGCTAGGCCGGCCATCGCGGCCTTCATGCCGAATGGCACTTCGTGGGCGTGTTTGGCGGCCTCACTGCGCGGGCGGGCCTGGAAAGTGGCGCCGTAGGCCTTCACGAAACAGGCCAGCGCTAGGCCCCCGGTGAGCGCCAATGCGCCAATCGCGATCAAAAACGCCCACTTCACCACCAAGTCCCCCGACATTGCGCCATGGAACAAGGCCTGGAAGGTAAACCACTCGCTAAAGAACCCGTTAAACGGTGGCAATGCCGAGATGGCCATCGAGCCAATCAGGAAGAACACCGCCGTGACCGGCATGAGCCGAGCCAATCCGCCGTACTCCTCGATGTTGCGCGTATGCATGGCGTGGATCACCGAGCCGGCGCCCAAGAACAGCAGCGATTTAAAAATGGCGTGGTTGAGGGTGTGAAACAGCGCGGCGCCCAGCGAGAGCATCATCAACGCCGGCAGGTGCAGCGAGGAAAAGACCAGCGCACCACCCACCCCGAGCAAAATAATGCCAATGTTCTCGATGCTGTGGTATGCCAGCAAGCGCTTAATATCATGCTCGGTGAGCGCATACAGCACGCCTAGCACACACGACACCGCGCCCACCACGAGCACCGCCACTCCCCACCAGGTTGGCACGGGCTGGAGAATATCGAGGAACATCCGGACCATCATGTAGATGCCCATCTTGATCATCACGCCACTCATCAGGGCCGACACGTGCGACGGCGCGGCCGGATGGGCCGAGGGCAGCCAAATGTGAACCGGAATCACGCCGGCCTTGGTGCCAAAACCAATAAAAGCCAGCCCGAACACCGCATCCTTGAGCAATTGCGGCATTGCCGCGGCACCGGCCTTAATGGCGTCAAAATCGAACGATCCAGTGGAAGCGTAGAGCAAAATGAACGCGAGCAGAATAAAGGCCGTCCCCACGTGCGTCATCACCAAATACAAATAACCAGCCTTCACGTTATTGGGGTCGCGCCGGTCGTAGGTCACCAAAAAATACGACGCCAACGACATTACTTCCCAGGCAATCAAAAACACGATACCGTTGGCCGCGCCCACCACCAGGACCATCGCGGCAATAAACAAATTGTAGAAGAAGCCCAAGCCGCCAATGCTATAACGGTGGTAATAGTCCTTTATGTAGTCAACGGCGTAAACCGAGCAAAACAGCGCGATCAAGCTAATGGCCAGAATGAAGAACGCGCCCAATTTATCGATCTGAAACGTTAACGACAGGAAGGGAAAGTCCGAAACAATACCCTGTATTGCCACATTGTGGCCCGAAATAAGCACCGCGGAGGCAAAGGCTAGCCCCCACAGCGAGCCGACAATCGCAAAGAAGTTGCCCCACCTGTTGGCCAAACGGTCGTTGCGGCGAACAATGAGCGAGCCGACCGCGCCGGCCACAAAGATCCCAATAAGAGCGAGGAAGCTCGAAGAATTCGCGAGGGCCGACAGCATTATTTGTGCTCTCCGCGGGCAACTTCGAGCCGGCCGAGAATCTCAAGTAGGCCAGCCATTATAGC
This sequence comes from uncultured Candidatus Saccharimonadales bacterium, assembly GCA_964530365.1. Classification (GTDB taxonomy): domain Bacteria; phylum Patescibacteriota; class Saccharimonadia; order UBA4664; family UBA4664; genus CAZGZY01. The sequence continues at coordinate 20,057 of CAZGZY010000001.1, read as the reverse complement.
CTTAGGCGACGGCGGGTCCCCAGGAATCCGAAAATGCACTGGAATCACCGGCTCCACGCCATCGTGGACGGCGTACGAACCACGGAAAATCCCGCCGTCAATCGCGTCGTCACCCACGGCCACCACGATGCGCGGCTCAGGCGTGGCATCGTAGGCGTGGCGCAGCGGCTCGGCCATGTTGCGCGTTACCGGTCCGGTTACCATCAGCATATCGGCGTGGCGCGGCGAGGCCACAAAGTGCACGCCAAAGCGCTCAACGTCGTAAAAAGCGTTCGTGAGAGCCGTGAGCTCGTGCTCGGCAGCGTCATCGGAACCGGCGTTCACTTGCCGGATAGCCAGCGAGCCGCCAAACAGCCGCTTCACATGACTTTGGATCTTGGCCCCAACTTCGGTCACCTCAAGATCAGTCTCAGAGATCTGGTTGGCCGGTATGACACTCTTGGGTGTCGACAAAATTTTAGCTAAAAAAGCGCGCATAAACCGAGCAGCCTTACGTGGCTATTATCCTTATCATCCTTGCGAAACCCACAAACTTTGCTCAACCCTTCGCAATACAATTTGGAAATTATTACGTATCGAAAATGCAAAGTTTATTTAAATGTCGCAAATGCTAATTGTACGGTACAAATAGTACACCTAAATCCGACAAAGAAAAGACTTTTGCGAAAAAGAGCAGCAGCAAGGCGTAATTCTCAGTTAAACATCGACCTGTGAGGCGTGTCACTAGTAGCCAAAACCGTTTCCGAGTATAGTTTATGCAACTTACGGAGGTATTATGCCCACACCCGCGACAGGCCCTCGCCACATCCTCTCCGCCGACCAATTCACCCCGGATCTCGTCCGGGTTTTATTTGCCCACGCCGACCAAATCCAATACAACCTCGAACACCACCAGCCGCACCGCCACCCCGAGCGAGACTCGCCGGCAGGGCACATCCTCTACCGCCTGTTCTACAAGGAGTCCACCCGCACCTACGAATCGTTCGGCTTCGCCGCCACCCACCTGGGCATGCCGGTGCTCGGTACCCAGAGCGTGCAGTTTACCTCGGTGTCTAAAGGCGAGTCGCTCGAGGACACCATCCGCACCATCAATTGCTATGGCCCAAGCTCAATCGTGCTACGGTCCGCCAACGCCGGCGAGGCCGCCCAGGCTGCCGTCGTCTCAGACGCACCCATTATCAACGCCGGCGACGGCTCCGGCGAGCACCCCACCCAAGCGCTGCTCGACCTCTACACCATCCAGCAAGAGATTGGGCGGCTCCAAGGCCTGCACGTGGTTTTCGGCATCGACCCCAACCAGAGCCGCACTATCCGTAGCCTGGCTCTCGTCCTAACAAAATTCCCGGGTAACCACTTCACTTTCGTTTCGCCCCCCAACTTCGAATTGCAAAGCGACATCAAGAGCACCTTAGATAAGGCCGGCGTTAAGTACGAAGAGACCTCCGAGCCACTAGCAGCGTTCAAAACCGCCGATATTGTTTATTGGAACAGATTCCAAGCTGAACGCCACACCGATCTACAAAAGAAGTATTTGGCGGCCCATCCTGGGACAATTGATAAATACATTATTGGCCTCAAAGAAATCGCCGCCTTGCCCGCCCACGCCCGACTGCTCGACCCCTTCCCGCGTATCGGTGAGATTAAAACCGAGGTCGACACCGCCCCCAGCGCCGCCTACATTCGCCAAATGCATTACGGCATGGTGACGCGCATGGCGCTCATCGAGTGGGTGTTGGGGTATTTGGACTAGCCGTTGCGCCATTCGCTCAAAGCCTTTATGATGCCCTCACAACTAAATAGCAATATCAAGAGCGCAGCGAGGGACCTAGCCCGTCGACCTGCCGCCAACCACGGAGCCATCCGACGGTGGTACATCTAGCCCGGTCACGGGAAGATATGGATTACATACGCGCCTTTCTTCCTAGCCGGATGAAAGGATTTTTCATGCCCTACCAATCGTTTACCTCCGAGTCCGTCTGCGCCGGTCACCCCGACAAGCTCTGCGACCAAATTAGCGACGCCATCGTCGATGCCGTGCTAGCGCAAGACCCGAACGCCCACACCGCCGTCGAAACCACCGCCACCGAGGGCCGGCTCATGCTGCTCGGCGAGATCAAAACCACCGCCAAGGTCGACTACGAGGCCGTTGCGCGGGCCGAGATCACTCGCCTCGGCTACACCGACCCGGCGCTGGGGTTTGCCGACAACGCGCAAATCGACGTCTACCTCGGCACACAATCGGCCGAAATCGCCCAGGGCGCCGACGCCGACGGGGCAGGGGACCAGGGCATGATGTTTGGCTACGCTTGCCGCGAGACCCCCGAGTTCATGCCGATGCCCATCACCCTGGCCCACCGCCTCACCCGCGCGCTCGACACCGCCCGCGAGTCCGGCACGCTCAAGTACCTCCGCCCCGACGGCAAAGCCCAAGTCACGGTGCGCTACGAGAACGACCAGCCAGTTGAAGTTACGCACGTCACCGTCGCCGTGCCGCACCACGAGGACACCCCGCTGGCCCAGGTGCGCGCCGACCTCCACCAACAGGTTGTGGCGCCCATCCTCGCCGAATACGGCTTCCACGTCACCGCGGCCAACCTGGTGGTCAACGGCACCGGCGTCTGGCACCAGCCCGGCCCCAAGAGTGACGCCGGCCTCACCGGGCGCAAAATCGTGGTTGACGGCTACGGCGGCTATGCCCGCGTGGGCGGGGGAGCCTTCAGCGGCAAGGACCCCAGCAAAGTCGACCGCTCCGGCGCTTACGCCGCCCGGTATCTCGCCAAGAACCTCGTCGCCGCCGGCTTGAGCAGCCGCGCCGAAGTGGCCCTAGCCTATTTCATTGGCGCCAAAAAGCCGGTGATGCAAGAAGTTGAAACCTTCGGCACCGAGCACGCAACCTCCGAAGAAATCACCGCGTTCATGCACCAATTGCTCGACACCTCCGTAGCCGGCATCATCCACGGCCTCGACCTCAGGCGGCCCATCTACCGCGCCACCGCTGCCTACGGCCACTTCGGCCGCGCCGAGTTCCCCTGGGAGCAAATCCGCACCACCAACCAACATCACAGTTAACCCCCGCAAATGTGCTAGCATAAGCGTATGTCTTACCTCATCTTAGCCCGCCATGGCGAGTCGCAATTTAACGCTAAATCGCTTTGGACCGGCATCTGGGACGTACCGCTCACCAAAAAAGGTCGCCACGAAGCCAGCCTCATGGCGAGAGCCATCGCCGATGTCAAACCCGCCCGCGCCTACACCTCGGCCCTCTCCCGTGCCACCGAAACCCTGTCGATCATCCTAGGAGACAACCACTGGAAGCCGGCCGTTGCCGCCGACGCCGCCTTAAACGAGCGCGACTACGGCGACCTCACCGGCATGAACAAATGGACCGTCGAGGAGCAATACGGCAAGGAACAATTTAGCAAATGGCGGCGCGGCTGGAATGAGCCGGTGCCCGACGGCGAAACCCTCCAAGATGTCTACCACCGCGCGGTCCCATACTTCCAAAAACGCGTCCTACCCAACCTCAAACATGGCAAAAATGTCCTGCTGGTAGCTCATGGCAACACCCTACGCGCGCTCATCAAACATCTAGACGGCCTCTCGGACGAGCAAGTCCAAAGTTTAGAAATGCCATTCGGCGAGGTAATTGTGTATGAGATGGACCGGCAGGGCCGGGTCAAGGGCAAAGACGTCCGAAAGATTCCTATCATCCCAGCGCCGGCTTGATCGCACTTGGCTTGTTGCGTTTTCCTGCATGGTGTGTTATACTCGACTCAATCTTGGAGCAGGCTTTTGCCTGTCGGTTTAGTCGAGCGGGTAACTCCGCAACAACGTAATCTCATTCCGGAGAACAACATTAAGAGTTTCCGGATTTTTTTGAAAAGACCGTAGACGATAGGAGATATATTAAATGTCAGCTAACAAATTGTTCGTAGGTTCCTTGCCCTTTAGCGTCACCGACGAGTCCCTCGCCGAGGCTTTTGCCAAGTGTGGTACCGTTGTTTCTGCTAAGGTCATCATGGACCGCGACTCTGGCCGCTCGAAGGGCTTCGGCTTTGTCGAGATGAGCACCGACGAAGAGGCTCAGAACGCCATTCGCCTCATGGCCGACCAGGAGCTCGATGGCCGCCGCTTGACGGTGAACATCGCCAAGCCTATGCCTGAGCGCAACTCTCGCCCTCGCTACTAATCTAGCGTCAGCCTGAACCAAAAACACCCCGCCCGCGGGGTGTTTTTGTGTGCGCGGGCGCATAATAGTACCGTGACCCTCAAGCTTCTCCGCAAACACCACATCACCGGAAACATCTGGACATTCGTGTTCGAACCCGAAACCCCTCTGAGCTGGACCGCCGGCCAGTTTATTCGCGTCGGCCTGCCGCACTCACACCCGGACCTCGCGGGCACTAGCCGCCGCTTCACCATCTCATCAGCCCCGCACGAGGGAGCTGTACACATTACCACCCGCCTGTCCGCTAGTAGCTTCAAGCAGGCTCTGGCCGCGCTCCCAGTAGGCGGCGAGCTCCAGCTGCTCGATGAGCCTGCCGGCGACTTCGTCTGGCAAGACTCCGCCCGGCCGCTCGTGTTCGTGGCCCAAGGCATCGGCATCACACCGTTTTTTAGTCTGCTCAAAGACCGGGCCCACCGGGGCCTCCCGCTGGGCGCCGAGCTGTTTTATTCTTCCCGCCACGACACCCCGGCCGCCTTCACAGCTGAGCTCCAGGCCTGGGCCGCTGCCCCCACCGGCCTCACGTTCACCCAGCAGGCCGAGCCGTTCACGGCCGCCCGCCTGGCCGATCTCATCCCCGACCTACCCACCCGGCTGGTGTATGTATCTGGGCCCACCTCCATGATCGGCCTGCTAGTGCCGCCCATCAGCCTACCAGCCCGCCGGCTCAAGCAGGACACCTTCTCCGGGTACGACAGCGCTACTTACTAGACTCTTTATCGACCATCAAGCCGCTTTTGGTATCAAGCACCTTGGCCGAGTCGCCCAAGTGCTTGAGCCGCTCCGGCGTCGCCAGCAATATCCGCAGCGCAAACACGCTGCCTTTACCAAGTTCCGATTTCCTAAGCTCAAGCGTGCCGCCCATCCCAACCGCCAAAAGCCGCGAGATGTACAGACCAAGCCCGGTCCCGTTAGACGAGTCCCGCGTCAGGATACTGTCGCTGGCCTGCTGAAACTTATGGAACAGCAAAGCCTGGTATTCAGCCGAGATGCCCGCTCCTGTATCCGCCACCGTCACCTCAACAAACCCGGGCAACACCGATGCGCCAATGGTGATCCGCCCGCCCTTGTTCGTAAACTTAACCGCGTTGCCAACCAAGTTGAACAATATTTGCTTCAGGCGGTTTTTATCGGCCACCACCGCCGGTATCTGGTCCAACCGCGCCAAGCTGTGCGACAACACCAAGTGCAAGTTTTTCTGCTTAATGAGGGCGCCCATCCCATAGGCCACCTCCTCCACTACCTTCGGCAGCAACAGCTGCTCCAAATGGAACTCGATCCGACCCTGCTCCAACCGCGAGACATCAAGGAAATCGTTCACAATCTCAATCAACCGATCGCTCGATTCATGGATGTCGGTCACCATTTCTTTGAGCGTCGCGTCTTTTAGGACATCCTTGTAGTACTCCAAGATGAGGGAGGAGTTCCCCTTAATTGAGGTCAGGGGAGTCCGCAACTCATGGGAGGCGATCGAGAAAAACTCGTCCCGGGAACGCTCCAAGATTTGCTCATCTGTCGTATCTTGCAGCAAGACCGCGCAACCAATCGATTTATGGTCCACCACCATCGGCGACAGGTACACGCGCCAATTTCGATTCTGGGAAGCCACATTATTAAACTCGCTGGGCAATTGCCGCCGCAAACACTCGTTGATGCCCTGGGCTACCGCGATGCTCTTGCCCATCACCGCCTGAACCTTCGCGACTGTCACCTCCCGGCATTCTCCCGCAGTGTGCTCATGGCTCCCGCAGAACAAATCATGCGCCACGGTATTGAGCCGGATCACCTCGGGTTTCGCGTTGGTAATAATAAACCCGAGCCTCAAACTGTTAATTGATGTCACGAGCGTCGCTTCGGCCTCCCGCACCTCCCGCGTCCGTTGCCGCACCTCCTTCTCGACCATCTCGGCGGCCCGGGCCATCTCGCTAATATCGGTCATTACTACCAAATATCCCCGTTGCATGCCGTCTTCCGAGACCTGCGAAATGGATAGCTTCACGGTTAAGATCCCGCCCCCAGCCGTCCGTAAGTCGATCGACCCAAACTCGCTCCGATGGCCCGGCACCATGGGGACAAGCAGGAACTTCTTTAGATCCTCCTGGGACCAATCTTGGCTCAGGAAGTCGCTAAAATGCTGCTTTGCCATTTGCCCGCGCGAATAACCCAATAAATTCTCGGCGCCCTGGTTCACGTAATTAATACTCAAATCCGAGCCGACCCCAATCACCGCCTCGTTGATGGTCTCGAGGATATTCGCTGCCACCACCGACGAACTAAAGGTCAGGAACCGGTAGCGTAAAATTGCATAAGTGTAAAGCGCGCCCGACAAAGCCGTCAGCATCACCGCCAGCGGCAGGACGTCAAAGATACCTAGCGCCGGCAACAGGGCATCGGTCACAATCCCGACAGAAACGGGCACCAGCGTCGCGATAATCAGAAGCCTCGCCTGCCGCTTGAGGGTTGGTTCCAGAGTTCGCCGGTAATACAGCACCAGCATCACAATCGAGAGTACGGTAAGTCCAACGATCCATAGCGCCACCATGTTGTAAAAAATACCTGGGGCCACCGCCCCGTTCCAGGGCGTCGCTATCACCTCCCGGGCGATATAGTGGTTAAACAGGGGCGTGCGCAGGTCAAAGAACACCATCAGCATGGCCGCCACAAACAACGGCACGATAGTCCAAATGTTCCGACCCTGTTTTGGCTTCGTGTAGGACAAAACAAACATGAACAGCATGACGGGCATAAAAAACGACGGCAGCGTCGAAATCGGCCACCAGAACAAAAATGTTTCCGTGTTGGCGCTAATCCGGGTAAAGAACTCAACGATCGCCCACATCAGCAAACAAGTGATGTAGAGCGACAACCACACCATATCGTGCGTTTTCTCTTTTACCCGCCCGATCAGGACCAACAAAACCAGGTTGCTGGCGACCGCCGCCAACGAGAACAACGCGTAGGGATTAAACCGGAAGTCAAAAACGTGCCAATCCATCCCCAGCTTGGTCAGCCCCACAAACAACAATGCCGACACAACTCCGGCAAGAGCCACCCCCAGCCATTGGCTCACGCCGACGCCCTCCCAGGAATCGGCCCGCTTCTTCGGGCTGGTTATGTTATTCGCCTTTGGCTGCCCCATTACTCCTCATAATACTACGTTCCACGGGCTAAGCATAAGAAGGTTGGCAGGGCAAAGCCTATTCTCCTTTACTAGGGCCGTATCTTGCGCAAACATCGCCAACATTGGCTCATAATCAAAACAAACATTTTTAACAGGGCAATGTCTGGAGTTTTACCTATATTCGTCACACTGCCCAAATGACAGAATGCGCTCACTTCAGCAACGGCGGCGAGGCCCCCAAGCACCTGTTCGTAGTCGTTCTCTCACTTTTGTCTTGCAGCAAGAGTGATAACAACGGCCGAACGAGAGTGTGTTGGTAAGATAGCTTCGTTGGCTTCGGGGGTCGCACCCCGAGGCCATCAACCCCTAGCCACCGGCCACCGCCGGGGTTTTTGTAAACAGCCGGCGTCGAGCGGTTTTGCTGGGCGGAAAGCCTATGTGACCAACCTCATAGCGCAATTGCGTCTGGCGATGTAGCATGGAACTATCATGGGAACTCACCAAATACTCTACCGCTCACGCTCAAACCGGATGCTCGCCGGCGTCGCTGGTGGTATCGCCGAATACTTCAATATCGACCCCACCATCATCCGCCTCGTGTTTCTGGTCCTGACCATTGCCGGGGGCGCCGGCGTGCTTGTTTACGCCGTCGGCTGGATCATTATCCCGGAAGCGCCATTAACCCCCCAGGAGGCCGCCATGCCCGAACCAGACGAAACCAAAACAACCACCGACCGCCCTGCCACCCATGACCACCGGCACTACCACGAACGCTCCCCACAAGGCCGGATGCTCGGCGGCATCATTCTAATTGGCCTCGGCGTCGCGTTTTTCATCCAGGAGACCATCGGTTTTGATGTCTGGCGCTACGCTTGGCCCATGATCCTCATTATCATCGGCCTGTTCATCATTATGAAACGGCGGTAGCGCGATGAGGTCGCGAAACTCGATTCTATCGGGCATTTTCCTCGTAGGCCTGGGCGTACTCTTCTTGGGGGTAACCAACCACTGGTGGCAGCTCGATTGGCGGTTCCTAATTATGCTCTGGCCGGCCCTGCTCATTGTGGGCGGGCTGCGGCTAATGCTACCCCCAACCGCCTGGGCCGACTGGCTGCTCGGCGGCCTCATGGCGATTAGTATTGTGGGCGTGGTGGTCGCGCCCCAGCCCTTCCGTGACGCCGTCACCGGGCAGCACGCACACGGAAACCCCTCCTCATCCATCACCCAAACAGACGGCCAGGGCCTCGCCCGGCTAACGCTAACCGTCTCGGCCGGCGCCACCAACTTCGACCTCACCGCTCTAGGCGCGTCAGACTCGGCGCTCTACACCGCCGCAACCCACGGGTTCACCCTTAGCCAATCCTTCCACCGCACCTCAGACGCCGCCACCGCCAAACTCGATTCAAACAACTCCAACTGGTGGTTCGGGGCCAACCGCCAGTTTGACCTGGCCATCGCGCAGGGGCCCGCCCTTGACCTCACGCTAAACTCCGGGGCTAGCCGCTCTCGCATCGACCTGTCTCACCTCAACTTCGCGTCGTTCACCCTGGATGGTGGCGCAAGCAACACCACAATTACCCTCGGCAGTGCCAGCCCGCGCCAGAAGGTCAGCGTTAACGGCGGCGCTTCCAGCCTGAAGATTCGCGCCCCGAAATCGGCCGCGCTCAAAATCACCAAAAACGGCGGCCTCATCACCGACAACCTTGGCACGCTCGGCCTAGACCAGAGCGGCGACACCTACACCTCGCCAGGGTTCGACACAGCCGCCACCCAAATTACCATCAGCGTCGACGGCGGCGCCTCAACCATTAACGTCGAGCGCTACTAATTAAAGAGACCATCTGGCTCCACCAAACCGAGCCGCAATGGCACGCCGAACTAGCCGCGTTTGCCCGCGCTGCCCAAAAAACGCGCCACGGTATCCTCATCGACTATTTGTTCGAGCCCGAGAGGGGACACCTCGTGCCCCAACGCCTCTACCGTTACGCCGTCCACGAAGACTACGTGGAGCGACTGCGCGACCAATTCGAATTCGGCTACAACCTCATCACCCGAGCTCAATTCATATCCGGCCGCCGCACCTACGGCGTCTACGTAATCGAGCTAGACGGCAATAGCAACCACGTCTACGTTGGCCAAACCTGGTACACGCCGGAAGAACGGCTGCAACAACACCTCACCGGCCTGGCCATCTTCCACGCGGCCCGCATCTTCAAACGCGGCGTCGGGGGCGCCCTCCGGCCCGATCTTTACGCCCATCTCCCGTGCTTCTTTCGGCAATCCGAAGCCGAGGCGCTCGAATCCTCCTGGGCCCTGCATCTGCGGCAGCTCGGCTTCCGAGTAGAAGGCGGCCATTAGCGGAAATGTTACACTAAAGCCAATGACAAACGGCTCCCAAATCGGCCCGATACTCGACCGCATCAAAGCCTTCAACGAGGCCCGAGACTGGGCGCAGTTCCACAACCCCAAGGACCTCGCCATCTCCCTCTCACTGGAAGCCTCCGAAGTGCTCGAGCATTTCCTCTGGAAAAACCCAGCCGAAATGGCCGAGCACTTGCGCGTGCACAAAACCGCAGTGAGTGATGAGCTAGCCGACGTATTCTACAATGTCTTACTCATGTGCCAGTATTTCGACATCGACCTCATCGCCGCCACCCACGCCAAAATCGACAAAAATGAGGCCAAGTACCCGCCTCACAAGGCCCGCGGCAACCATGCAAAATACACTGAATACAAGAACGCTGCAACCGACTAGGCTCGCCGGGTCAACACCTCGCGTAAGCTCAGCTTGCGGGCGTATTCCAGCGATCCGAAGCGAAATACCCGGATCGCCAGCGCCATCAGCGCGGCACCCGACACATATAAAATCGCCAAGCCTATGACTGTATCCGGCACACTCAAGTTACCCACGGCATTACGCAGCATCAGGGTAATCGGCGCCGTCAGCGGGAAAAACGTCATCACCCGCACCATTAGCTGATCCGGTGACGAAATAATTACCCCCAGCGCATAAACCGGGATAATAATGCTTATCACGGCCACACCAAAATACCCGCTAGCCTCTTTAGCCGTCGGCACAGCCGAACCAATGGCCACGAGCAGCGCCGTAAACAAAGTAAACCCGCCCACAAACAGCGCGGCGCCTACAATGATCGGCCACGGCGCCAGGCTAACTTGACTCAGGTCAAATTGCTGAATATGCAGCTGATCGTGGAAGCCAAAGTACGCCACCAGCACCGGCGCCAAAATAGCCGCGATCTGAATGATGCCCAGCGCCATCAGCGCCAAAATCTTGCCCACAATCACGCTCTGGGCAGTAACCGAGGTCAAAATCATCTCAATTACCCGGTTCTCTTTTTCTTCAGTGGTGCTCGTAAGCATTTGGTTGCCTAGCAGCACAATGACAGCGTAAAACAGCACCAAAAACAGTCCCGGCGCCACAACCCGGCCGATACCCTTAGTTACCTGACCGTCTTTGTAGGTGATGAGGGTGGTGCTAGCCGGCGCCTGCAGCAACGCCGCCCGCTCACCACTACCGGACGCCGCCACCAGGCTGGTCCGTAAAAGTTCACTGGCCACGCCCGCGTATTTGCCACTGTCGACCAGCCCGACATCCTTGGCGTACACTTGCACCGGCGTTCGCGATGGCTTGGATGGGTAGTAGAAAAACGCGTCCACACCGCCTGACCGCACCAGGTTAATGCCGGCTTGCTTGTTGGTTACCGTTTGGGCGTGCACGGCCGTCAGCACCTGAGGCAGCACCAGTTTCGAATCGTCCATGATGGCAATCGAAAAATGCGCGTTCTTAACCTGTTCGCCCGCCTTGTTTTGAGCCGCCTTGCTCGAAAAATACGACAGCATCACCACCGCCGCGATCAGCACGGGAATCGACAAAGTCCGAATCCAAAAGCTGCGCTTAGTGAGGGTGCGGGAAAATTCAAATCGGAAGACCGTCCCCAACGCGCTCATACCTGTCCCTCGTTATAAATGCTGACGAAAATATCATCAAGCGACGACCGCCGCAATTCAAATTTACTAATTGAAAGCCCTCTGTGCGCTACAAGCTCTCGCAGCACGTCGGGGGCCGTGACCCCGTCCGCCAGGCTCAATTCGGCCGTCCGCTTACCAGATTGGCTCACCGTGTATAGCTTGGACGAATGAGGGAGCGGGCCGTCGAACTCCAACTCGACCACCTCCGCGCCGTACTCCGCGCGAATCGCGCCAACGGTGCCGTATAACCGTCGCTTACCGTCTTTGAGCAAGATCACCCGGTCGCACAACCGTTCCACCTCTTCCATCTGGTGCGTCACCAAAATAACCGTGGCGCCGCGTTTGCTATGTTCCTCCACGATCTCCATTAGCAGCCGGCGGTTGACTGGGTCAAACCCCTTGGTTGGCTCATCTAAAATCATCAGCTCGGGGTCGTTCATGATCGTGACCCCTAGCTGGATTTTTTGCTGCTCTCCGCCGGATAATTGCTCGATCGGCGTGTTGGCCTTATCACCCAACCCAATCCGCTCCAGGTAAGCCAAGCTCCACGCCCGTGCCGCCGCCCGATCCATCCGGCGCAATTCGGCAAAGTAAAGCATGGTGGCCAGCACCGATTCCTTTTTGTACAATCCCCGCTCTTCCGGTAAATACCCCAGCATTGAGCTCATTTCGGGCGTATACTTCTTCCCGTTGACCAGTAGCGTTCCGGCCGTCGGCTCAAAAATCCCCAAAAGCGTGCGGATCGTGGTGGTCTTGCCCGACCCATTCGACCCCAAAAACGCGAATGTCTCGCCCGGCTGAACGTCAAACGACAAATCATCGATCACTACATGGTCACCAAACCGCATCCGGAAATTCGAGATTGAGACAATGGGGGAGTGGCTCATACCCTACACTATAGTCCTTGCACTACCTGGGCGCGAGAGAGAGCGTGTAATAATTCCACGAAACCAACCCACCCCGTGCGGCGCGATAACCCAGCAGAGGATTAACGAACCCTACCGGGGAACCGAAACATCCTCACCAAAATGCTTCCTGAGCCGCGACCGGATCGAGCCGGGATGACGGCCAAACGTCTCGCTCAAACTCGCCAGCCCCGCGCCTCCCTCAAACAATTCGCGCAATTTGGCATCGTCGGCCGCCGGCCAAGGCCTAAACGCGTTCGGGTAAACCGCCCGCATCACCTCGAGCTTGCCACCCCAACTCTTGTCCCCAGACGGCGCTTCGGGCGCGTTTTGCCGCTGCTCGGCCGCTTCGGCCAGCTGCGCAAACCGCTTGGCATCGGCCGCGCCCTTGGCCGCTAGCACGCCGTCCATCGCCAACGCTTCCGGCGCCACTTTGAGCGCCATCTGATTAATCCCCACCAAGCTCAGGCTCGACAGCCCCCGTACGCGGCTCAACGCCACATACCCCATCCCCGGCACAAACGCCCGCCGCAGGTCGATGCGCGCGGCATCGAGCGTCATGCCCTGGCTCTTATGGACCGTAATAGCCCACGCTAGCCGCAACGGCAATTGCGTGAGCGACGCGCGCTTTTTATCACCGTCACGCAGCTCCCAGGCATCGGGCGTCACCGTAATGGTCCGGCCGCTGCGCAACTCCACCTCCGGGTACCCGGTGAGCACCTCGAACCCGGTCACCACCCCCAGCGACCCGTTCACATACCGGCGGTCCGGCGAATTTTTAATGCACATCACCAGCGCCCCCACCTTCAGCACCAAGGTCTCCGGCGCCAAACACGACCGCTTGAGCGACTCCACGTAGTTTTCTTTACCTGTGGTCGTCATCAGGTAGACTTGCGCCTCACCGTCAATCGTCGCCAGCTGCGCCTCGTTGATGCGGTCAACGTCCACGTTGGTGGTATGCAATTCGGTCACGGCACCCGAAAGCGGCGCGTTCAACCGACTCATCAGCGCTTCAGCGTGCCCGCGACGAATATCGCCCGCCCGCAGCGCGCCCAGCACCGCCAAAAAATCCGCGTCGTCTTGCCGGTGCTGCTCTTCCAGCCGGCAAATCACCGGGTCCAGCTCGCGCCAGGCGGCCGAATCCGTTACAAAGCCGCCGGCTCGCGCATCATTCCGGCTCACCGGCGGCAACTGGAAAAAGTCGCCGCACAAAATCACCTGAATGCCGCCAAACGGCTCATCGCTCCCGCGCACCATTCGCGCCGCCTGGTCCACCATGTCTAGCCGAAAATCATGCAGCATCGAGATCTCGTCAATAATTAGCACGTCGGTTTTGGTAATAATGTCGTGACGCGCTTTGCTCAAATTCGCCACAAAATGCGCCGGCAACTCGTCGGCGATCCCAATACCCGCCCACGAATGGATCGTACTGCCTCCCAGGTGGCTCGCCGCCAGCCCCGTGGTGGCCGTCACCGCCACAGTCCGACCCATGCGCTTGGCTCGACGAATAAAATCGCTCAGCACATACGTTTTACCGGAGCCCGCCGGTCCCGTCAGCAGCACGCTCTCGCCGCTTAGCATAATTTCCAGCGCCAATGCTTGATTCATAAGTACTCATAATACCCGAACGCCGGCCGTACACCAAGTGTCAACGCACCAATCGCGCCACCCGCTCCAAAATCACATCCAGCCACCACAAGCTCACGCGGTATTGCCCGGCCAGCCCCACCAACACCGCATTTACCGCGGCGTACTGATCGCCTAACCGCGCCCCATCGGCAAGCTCCGGAAACAGCCCCATCCCACGAAGCGCCGCTTGCGAATAATCGTTCCACACCCCGTAGAGCTTGGGATGAGCCACCAAAAGAATCGGCGTCAGCTTGGCCTTACCCAAATGCGCCACCGCCAATGCGCCCCGGCCCGGCTCCAGCGCGTTAAGCCGCTCCGCCAGCGGCCGCGACTCATCCACGAGCACCAGTAGGGCCGCCCGCAACCGGTCCATATCGGCCGTCACATTCTCTTTGGAGATCTCGCGCCACCGCTTGTTCTGCGCAAAACTCATGAACCCCGTCATGTCCTGCTTGGTAAGCGTGGCGATGCCCTTGGCGGAGAAAATTACTCCAAAATATTGCGTTACCTCCAACTCTTGCAGCCGCAACGCCATCACGGCCGGCGTATTCTCGCGGAAGACGGCGATTTGGTCGGGGGAAATTTGACTCATTGGGCTATTCTAGCAGGTGCTCGTTCAGATCAAAAAGTTACCTCCCATTTAGAATGCATCCCAAAAAGGAGGTAATTTAGCAACCCGCACCCGCCCCGAAAACGCTATAATGCCCCCAATGGCTACCACATCGACATCCGGCCGCCGACAAATATACCTAGCCTGGGGGACACTGGCAGTCATGGTAATACTCGCAACTACCTATATGGTCATCAGGCCCACAATCCCGACCGTCCGCCAAGCCAAATCCGCTAGGTACTGGGTGGAGGGCGCCGACCAGTCACTCACGGGCCAGCTCGTGCATGCGCTAAATCAAGCCGGCTACAAACCCGCTCTCAGCGCCCGCTCGCAAGCTGACATCGTCATCAGCCGCGGCAACACCCCCGGTGCTCTACCCATTCAACTAGCGCCGATCGGCCAACCCGCCAAGCTCGAAACCGGCAGCATCATCGCGCCCGCCACCGCGCCCGGCTACTACCTATCGAGCACCACCCGCCCCGCTCTGGCCAAACAGCTCGCCGGCACGCTCAAAACCGCCCCCGCCAACTCCTGGACACTCAACGCCGTCGGCGACATCATCATTGGCCGCACCGTCTACCTCCAAATGCAGCGCACCAGCATGCTCGCACCCTTTAGCTACTTTGCGGACACATTAAAAAGTGCCGACCTCACGCTGGCCGACCTCGAATGCACCATTTCCGATGCGCACACTATCATTACCGACGGCGGAATGACGTTCGCCTCGCCGTTCGCCGCCACCGCCGGCATCACCGCCTCGGGCATCGACGCCGTTAACCTCGCCAACAACCACAGTTTCAACGTCGGCGCCGAAGGCTTCACCGACACTTTAGATGCCATGAAACGCCTCGGCATCGGCACCTTCGGCGGCGGGCGAAGCGACACCGAGGCTCACACCCCGCTCATCCTCACCACTCACGGCGTCAAAATTGCGCTCCTGGGCTACTCATCCATTGTTGGCTCCACCGCCGCCGGCGCCGACACCCCCGGTATGGCGCACCTCTCCATGGCACCCTGGGACCCGTTTAGCGAAGCCGAAGCCGCTCGCATGGAGGCCGACATCCGCGCCGCCAAACAACACGCAGACCTCGTCATGGTCTACTACCACTGGGGCACCGAGTACACCCATGACGCCAACGCCGACCAACGCGAGATCGCCCACCGCGCCATCGACGCCGGCGCCGACCTCATCCTGGGCACCCACCCGCACTGGGTCCAAGGCGTGGAATGGTACAAAAACCGGCTCATTACCTATAGCCTCGGCAATTTCGTGTTCGACCAAGAATGCTCCGCCGAAACCAAGCAGGGAACCATGCTCAAAGCCACCTTCGACGGCCAAACCCTCACCGGCGCCGAACTCGTCCCGTATGTAATCCAAGACTACCAGCAACCCCGCCCCACCGACGCCGCCACCGGCCAAAAAATTCTGGGAGACGTTTTCACGCACAGCTGGTGGCCGTAGCCGTTCACTTAAGGCCAAACGACCTACCGCAGCGTTAACGCCACCAACGACTCCACATGCAGCGTCCCGGGGTAAAAATCAAAACCCGTCACGCCGGAAGGGGAGTAGGCCTCTTGCAACAACATAATGTCGCGCGCCTGGGTCACTGGGTTACAGCTCAGATACACCACTTGACGCGGCTTCACGGCCAAGAGTAGCGCCACCGCTCGCGGGCTCAAACCGGCCCGGGGCGGATCAACAATAATCGTATCAACCCCCTCAAGCAGACCCGAATCCACCCGCTCCGACGACGACACGTGCGCCTGATAATTCACAATCCCATTGCTACGAGCGTTAATGTTGGCCAGCTCCACGGCTGAACCCTGCAGCTCGATGCCCACCACCTCTCGGGCCACTCGCGCCACCGGCAGGCCAATCGTACCGGCGCCCCCATATAAATCCACCACTTTCGTGTTTTGCTTGATGTGGGTTAGAATCCGCTCCAGCGCACGCCCAAAAGCCGGAACATTCACCTGGAAAAACGCGTCCCACGGGTAGGCCAGATCCACACCACCCAGCGTCTCGCGCAGCTCCACGACACCGCGACTCCAGATCATCTCCAGCCGCTTATCTTTATTCTGGTAGGCAACCACCACGCCGGCGGCCTTCGAGGTTACCAGCCGCTGCCAATCCCGCCGCGCTCGGGCCTTGAGCACAAGCACTACGACAACCTCGCCGTGGGTGTAGCTTTGGCGTACCACCAAACTCTCGGCTAGCTCGCCCAAATCAAGCTCACGAGCTCGCTCCACCGCCGCCTGTGCCGCCGCGTTCATAGCCTCACTACCCAACACGCAGCCACCCGTCGCGGGCACCAGTCCAGTCACCCCGCCACGCTCGTGCAACGACAGCTCCAGGCCGGCACCAAACACAAACTCCAGCTTATCGCGATACCCCATCTCCATCGGTGATGCCACCATGGCCTCAACGGCCAGCTCCAAACCGGGGCGGGCAAAGGTCTCAGCCAACATGCCACGCTTGAGCTCAAGCTGATAGCTATATTCAACCCCCTGCCAGGGCGAGCAGCTCATAAAGTGCGGCTCAAGCGCCTCGTGACGATGGGGGGATAGCACCGTTAGCTTTTCAGCCACACCCTCCGCCCAAGTCGGCTTCTCGCGCGTCACCCGCACCCGCGCCGATTCGCCCGGTAGCGGACCCACCACAAACAGCGCCTTGTCGTGCCAACGCGCCAGTGCCTTGCCTTCCGGCACAATCTTTTCGAATGTCTCTATCTCGACCATGTCTATCTATGCTACTCGACTCTGACAGATTTAGCCAGATAAATCAGCCTTCCACCAGGTAAGATTTTTCTGCATCGTATAAAATATGCACAAACAACCCATGCCATAGCATTCTCTTGTGGAAATGCACAACAATTTCAATACTCCAAAACGCTATGCTTATAGACACGCAAGTGTGTTGAACTAGTGTCCACCATAAGGAACCTCGATGAAAATCGCTACCATGGCCCGGTCCTACCTACCAGTGCCTCGTCCTGCCGATATGACTAACGCGCCCATGGACCTGGCGCTTGCCATCACCAACGGCCTCGCGCGCCTCGGCCACCAGGTAACCTTCTACGCATCAAGTGGGACACAACTCCCCGGCATCTCCGTCAAAACCCTAAACCTCCCACCGCTAGCCCACAACATTAAGGAGTTCGGCGACCTCATGGCCGATGAAGCCAAAACCTCGCACAATATCCTGGGGCTCTGGGACCAATTTATGGT
Source organism: uncultured Candidatus Saccharimonadales bacterium (assembly GCA_964530365.1). Taxonomy (GTDB): domain Bacteria; phylum Patescibacteriota; class Saccharimonadia; order UBA4664; family UBA4664; genus CAZGZY01. The sequence goes on along the minus strand of CAZGZY010000001.1, from coordinate 2,349 downwards.
CCGCGACATGTTTGAGCGGGCCCGGGAAGGCGAGTATGACCTTATCCACCTGCACCACCCGGAGGCCGGGCTGCCCTTTGCCAGCCTTTACCCCGACGTACCGGTAGTCTTCACCACCCACGACCCCATCGAATCCTGGTTCCGCGAGGCTATTACAATGTATGCCAGCCCCAACCAATTCTTCGTTTCCATCTCCGACAACCAACGCACCACCGCCCCCGACCTGCCGTACATCGCGACGGTCCATAACGGCATCGACACCGACCTCTTTGCTTACTCCAACGCGCCCGACGATTACCTCTTGTTTGCCGGCCGCATCACACCCGAAAAAGGCGTTCGCGAGGCCATCCAGGTCGCGGAGGATAGCGGTAGCCGACTGCTCATTATTGGCCCGGTCTACGCGGGGCAAGAGGACTACTTCGAGACTCAGGTAAAGCCCCACCTAAACGAAAAAATCCTCTACCTCGGGCTCATGGAGCGCGAAAAAATGGCCACCTATTACCAAAAAGCCAAAGCGCTGCTGTTTCCGATCCAATGGGAAGAGCCGTTTGGCCTCACCATGATCGAGGCCATGGCTTGCGGCACTCCGGTCCTAACCTTAGCCCGCGGGTCGGTCCGGGAAGTCGTTTCAAACGGCCGAACCGGCTTCATTGTCGATTCTCTCACGGAAATGACGGCCGCCGTTGACAAAATTGGCCAACTCAAACGACAAGATTGCCGCAAACACATCGAGAACCATTTCTCAAACAGCCACATGGTCGAAAACTACGCCGCAGCTTTCGAAAAAACTCTACACACGTTCAAGGCCCAGCGGCGGCCCAAGGTCAATGCCCGCTAGCCAATCGGCCCCATATCGCACCAGATCCTATCCAAACCGGCCGACATGTGAGACTCTGGGGAGTGGTTAACGAGGAAGCAAACATGAAAATTAAGCGCATTATAGCCCGTCAAATCCTCGACTCCCGCGGCAACCCCACCGTAGAAGCCGACTGCGTGCTCGAAGATGGCACGCTCGGCCGCGCCGCCGTCCCCTCCGGCGCCTCCACCGGGTCACACGAGGCCGTTGAGCTGCGCGACGGCGGCGCCGCATACGGCGGCAAAGGCGTCTTAAAGGCTGTCGGGCATGTGAACGGCGAGATCGCCGCGGCTGTTACCGGCCTCGACGCCGACGACCAAGCAACCCTCGACCGCACCCTCATCGATCTCGACGGCACGCCGGACAAAGGCCGGCTCGGCGCCAACGCCATTCTGGCCGTGTCGCTAGCCGTCACCAAAGCCTCGGCACTCCAGCACGGCGAGCCACTCTGGGAGCACATCCAACACCTGGCCCCCGGCATCCAGGACCCTGTTTTGCCAGTGCCCATGATGAACATCATCAACGGCGGCGCCCACACCAATTGGCAGTCCACCGACATCCAAGAATTTATGATTATGCCCGTGGGCGCCTCCAGTATTGCCGAAGCCGTGCGTTGGGGCGCCGAGGTGTTCCACGCCCTCGGCAAAGTCCTAAAAACCAAAGGCTACGGCACCACGGTGGGCGACGAGGGCGGCTACGCGCCGGCCGTCAAACATGGCAACGCCGAAGCCTTCGACCTCATTCTGGAGGCCATCGTCCAAGCCGGCTACGAGCCCGGGGGCCAAATTGCCCTGGCCCTCGACGCTGCCGCCAGCGAGTTCCACAAAGACGGTAAGTACCACCTGCGCACCGAGGGCAAGGCCCTCACCAGCTCTGAAATGGTCGACTACCTGGCCGACCTCGCCGAAAAGTACCCGATTGTCTCCATTGAAGACGGCCTAGCCGAAGACGACTGGGCAGGCTGGGGTCATCTCACCGAAAAACTCGGCGGCAAATTGCAGCTAGTGGGGGACGACATTTTCGTCACCAACCCCGAGCTGCTCGCCCGCGGCATCAAGGAAAAAACCGCCAACTCCATCCTCATCAAGCTCAACCAAATCGGCACGCTCACCGAGACCGTCGAGGCCGTCACACTCGCCCATGAGGCCGGCTGGACCGCCGTGGTGTCGCACCGTTCCGGCGAAACCGAGGACACATCAATCGCCGACCTCGTGGTGGGGCTCGCCACCGGCCAAATCAAAACCGGCAGCCTCTCCCGAACCGACCGTGTCGCTAAATACAACCAGCTCATGCGCATCGAAGAGTCGCTGGGCAACACCGCCCGCTTTGCCGGCCTGAACGCATTAAAACGCTAATGAGCAAAACGGTACCGTTCGTGCTGATAATTTGCGACGGCTGGGGCGAAAACCCCGACGATTTTGGCAACGCTATCCGAGCTGCCCATACCCCACATTTCGACGCTCTCCGAAAAAAATGGCCCCACACCACTATCG